>JAGDBR010000198.1 GCA_017958935.1 Lachnospiraceae bacterium
CACGTACAAGGCCTTCAGCCGCTCCGAGTTCGTGATCGACAAGTTCAAGGACACCCGGATCGACGGCCACATCGACGTCCGGGAGGCCGGGCTCTTCCTGACGACCGTCGCCTGGGAGGAAGGCTGGGACGTCTATCTGGACGGCGAGAAGATCGAGCCGGAGAACGTCAAGGACGCCTACATCGGCTTCGACATCACCGAAGGCCGTCACGAGATCTCGCTCCGCTACCACGTGCCCTGCTTCGTCCTTGGCCTGCTGATCTCGCTTGCCGCCGCAACCGCCATGATCCTGATCGGCGTGCTGTCGCATAAGAAAGAAAAAGAACAGCGCGAGAAGCTCGAGCGCATCGAACGCGCGAAGGTGCTGATCGCCGACAACACGGATCCTTCCGGGGAATCCGTTCCCGCCGCCGAGGTGACGACATGAGGAAATACCGTCTTCGCATCGGTCTGGACGTCGACGACGTCCTGTACGAATGCAATTCCTTCGCGCTGCAGCTGCTGCGCGAAAAATACGGGGACGACCCCGTTTTCGACATCAACCTGATCCGCTCCTGGGGCCCGCAGGGCACGCTGGCGGACGAACGGATCCATTATTTCTCGGATCCGGCGTTCGTCGCCGCCCAGCCGATGTTCCCCGGGGCGCAGGAATTCGTGCGCGAGCTTTCGAAGATCGCCGAGGTCTTCTTCGTGACCTCCGTGCCGGCCGAATGCATGACCGCGCGTGCAAAGCGCCTGTCCGAGGACTTCCCGGAGGTGCCGAAGGGCAACCTTTTGATCGGTACGCGCAAGGACCTCGTCAATCTGGACATCCTGCTCGACGACGCCGCGCACAACATCTCCTCTTCCCAGGCTTCCTATCCGGTGCTGATGCGCCGTCCCTGGAACATTTCACTGTCCGGCCTTCTGTCGGTCAATTCCTACTCCGACTTCCTGCATCTTGCCAGGATCATCGGGGCGTCCTTCATCGAAGAGGCGCCGGACTTGAAGAACGGCGGCGTGCTCTGCCTCGTCGGCCCGTCCGGGACCGGCAAGAACGAGATCGCGTCGGAGCTGACGAAGGACGAGCGGTTCTTAAAGCCGCGCACGACGACGACGAAGCCGCGGAACGACGAAGAGACCGAGGACCATTACCGCTTCGTTTCCCCCGAAGAATTCATCCGGGAGAAGGACGCGGGCCGGTTCATCGAGACCACGTTCTACAGCCGCTACTATTTCGGCACCTCCGCCGAGGAGATCTCGCCGATCGTCGAAAGCGGGCGCATCGCCGTGATCCCGATCGACATCTGCGGCGCGATGACGCTGAAGAATCTGTACCGTTCGCGGTGCGCGCTCGTGTTCACGGACCGCGACAAGGCCGGCATCCTGCGCGACCTGCTGCACCGGGACATCCCGGACGAGGACAAGGTCAGCCGCATGCTGTCGATCGATTTCGAGATGCGGAACCTTGAGTTCTGCGATTATTCCGTGCGTTACGAGGAAGGGCCCGAGGCCTGCGCCGAAGCGATCGTCCGGGCGCTCTCGCTGCCCGTGAAAGGATGAGCATGTTTGAAGAGATCATTGAAGCCATACAGGAACACGGACGGATCATCATCCACCGGCATTCGAGCCCGGACGGCGACGCCCTGGGCAGCCAGATCGGACTCGCGGAGCTGATCCGCGCGACCTATCCCGACAAGACCGTCTACACGGTCGGCGACGCCGCGGGGCGCTACGCGTTCATGGACGGCGCCGTGATGGACGAGATCCCGGACAAGGCGTACGAGGGCGCGCTCGCCGTGATCCTCGACTCCGCCGAGGCCTCGCTCGTCAGCGACAAGCGCTATGCGCTCGCCGCGAAGACCGTGCGGATCGACCACCACATCAAATGCGACACGTTCGCCGACTTGGAGGTCGTGGACACCTCGTTCGAAAGCTGCGCGGGCATGATCGCGTATCTTGCGAAGGAGCAGGACCTGAACGTCAATGAACAGGCCGCTACCGCGATGTACACCGGCATGGTGACCGATTCCGGCCGCTTCCGCTACGACGCGACGACCGCGCGGACCTTCGAGCTCGCCGCCTTCCTGCTCTCGCACGGCGCGAAGACGCAGGAGATCTACCGGAACCTTTACGCCGAGGATCTGTCGCGGCTTCAGCTGCGCGCGAAGTTCATCGACCGGATCCAGTTTTTTGAAGACAGCCCCGTCGCGTACATCTATACGTCGCGCGAAGACATGGAAGCGCTCGGAAATCCCGACGTCTTCTCGGTCTCCCGCGGCATGGTGAACGTCATGGCGGACATCAAGGGCATCGACATCTGGGCCAACTTCACCGAGGACGAGAACGAGGTGCTCTGCGAGCTCCGCTCCTCCTGCTACAACATCCAGCCGGTCGCGGTCAAGTACAACGGCGGCGGGCATAAGAAAGCCTGCGGCGCCGGCGTGAAGGACCGGGCCGAAGCCATGGAAATGCTGAAGGATCTGAAGGCGATCGCCGAACGGGGAGAAAAAGAATGAATTCCGAAGCCCTGAAACAGGCGATCCTGGACGAGATCCGGGCGCATGATACGATCATTCTGACGCGCCACAGCAGGCCGGACGGCGACGCCGTCGGTTCGACGATGGGCCTCGCAGAGGTCCTGCGGACGTCCTTCCCTGGAAAGCGCGTCTTCCTCGACAACGAGGACTATTCCGACTTCGTCGCTTTCCTGGGCGATGAGGGACCGCATCCTTCGGATAAGGACTATGAGGGCGCGCTCGTCATCGCGCTTGACAGCGCGAACATCGAGCGCCTGTCGAACACGCGGGTGAAGAACGGCGGCTGCCTCGTCAAGATCGACCATCACATCGACGCACGGCCCTACGGCGACATCTCCTGGGTCGAGGACGACCGGTCCGCCGCCTGCGAGATGATCGTCGACCTCTGCATGACATTCCCGGACGTGCTGAAGCTGAACCGGAAGTCCGCGACCGCCCTCTATACCGGCATGGTCACGGATTCGGGGCGCTTCAAGTACGACGGGACCGACGCGCGTTCGCTTCGCGCCGCGGCCGTCCTATTGGAGCAGGGAATCGACATCCAGAAGATCTACGCGAATTTGTATATGGACGACTACTCGCTCCTGCTCTTCGAGGCGGAGCTGATCAGCCGGATCCGGCGCACGGAAAACGGGGTCGCCTGGCTCTACATCACGAAGGCGCTGCGCGAGGAGAAGGGGCTTTCGCTCGAGGACGCGAGCAATACGGTCTCTCTGATGGACAAGATCAAGGGCTCCATGATCTGGCTCGCCTTCATCGAATACGACGACGGCAGCATCCGGGTGCGGCTCCGCTCCCGCTTCGTCGATGTCGAGACGCTCGCCGGGAAATACGGCGGCGGCGGCCATGCGAACGCCAGCGGCGCGACGGTCTGGTCCCGCGAAGAGGCCGACCGGCTGATCGCGGACGCGGACGGACTGCTCGGGCGCTTCAAGGCCGAGAACCC
>JAGDBR010000199.1 GCA_017958935.1 Lachnospiraceae bacterium
TGAAGAAGTTCCCGTCGTTCATCGAAAGACGGCGGCATAACTGGGCGCGCCTTCGCAGAGCGCTGGCGGGCACGGAGGACAAACTGATCCTGCCCGAGGAAGCGCCGGGCGCGGAAGCGTCCTGGTTCGGCTTCCTGATCTCGGTCCGGGAGGATGCGGGCATCACGCGGAACGAAGTGACGCGGTACCTGGAGGACAAAGGGATCCAGACGCGCCTGCTGTTCAGCGGGAATCTGATCCGCCACCCGGCGTTCGATACGATCCGCGGGACGGACGCGTACCGCGTGGCGGGGAGCCTCGGGAATACCGATTTCATCATGGACCATACGTTCTGGGTCGGCGTCTATCCGGGCATGACGGACGAAATGACCGATTACATGGCAGAAACGATCAGAGCAGCGCTCTGCGGGGAAAAAGCATGAAAATGAGACTGGCCGACTATCTGGCCGATTTTCTCGTTCAACAGAATATCACGGACGTGTTCAGCGTGGTCGGCGGCGGTGCGATGCACCTGAACGACGCGCTCGGACACAAGGAAGGCCTGCACGTGACCTACAACCATCACGAGCAGGCATGCGCGATCGCGGCGGAAGCCTATGCGCGCATCGCAGGCAGGATCGCCGCGGTGTGCGTGACGAGCGGCCCCGGCGGAACGAACGCGCTGACGGGCGTCGCCTGCGGGTGGCTCGACTCGATCCCGATGCTGATCGTTTCGGGACAGGTCCGCTACGACACGACGGCCCGCTACGCGTGCAAGACGCGCGGTGCGCACCTGCGCTCGATGGGCGACCAGGAATACGACATCGTCAAATCCGCTGCCGCGATGACGAAATACGCGGTCATGATCGAGGATCCGGCGACGATCCGGTACCATCTCGAGCGGGCTTATCACCTGGCGACGACCGGACGGCCCGGCCCGTGCTGGATCGACATCCCGGTGGATTTCCAGGGGTGCTACATCGAAACGGACGAACTGAAGGGCTACGACCCGGCCGAAGACGACGGCCTGCTGCCGCCGCCCGTGCCGGAAGACACGGTCCTTCAGGTGATCGAAAAGATCCGGAACGCGAAGCGGCCGGTGCTCCACGCCGGCTACGGCATCCGCCTTGCAGACGGCATGGATGCGTTCAAGAGCGTCGTTCCGAAGCTGAATATCCCGGTCGTGACGTACTGGAACGCGATCGACCTGATCGAAGACGACGACCCGCTGTACTGCGGGCGCGCGGGCAACATGGGCGACCGTCCCGGCAACTGGGCGATCCAGAACGCGGACCTGCTGCTCATCGTCGGCAGCCGCGTCTCGATCCGCCAGACCGGCTATAACTGGAAGACCTGGGCACGGAACGCCGAGGTCATCATGGTCGACATCGACCCGGAGGAAATGAAGAAGCCGACGCTCCACGTGGAGCAGGGGATCGTCGCGGACGCGAAGGATTTCCTGTCGAAGCTGGACCGGCTGATCCCGGACGGGGAGAAGGTCTCTTCGCGGGAGGACTGGAACCGGACCTGCCGGTCGTGGAAGGAACGGTATCCCGTCGTCCGGCCGGAGCAGTGCGTGCCCGAAACGTCTCCCGCGAACGTGTACGCGTTCATGAAGAAGGTCAGCGGCGCGCTGCCGGAGCATGCGGTCGCGGTCGTCTCGAACGGTGCCTGCTGCGTCGTCGGCAACCAGGCCTTCGTCATCAAGAAGGGCACCCGGATGGTCAACAATTCAGCCATCGCGACGATGGGCTACGGCCTGCCCGGCGCGATCGGCGCGTGTGTCGCCGCCGGACGGAAAGACACGCTGTGCCTGGAAGGCGACGGCAGCATCATGATGAACCTGCAGGAGCTGCAGACGGTCATCACGAACCGCCTCCCGCTCAAACTGTTCCTGATCAACAACCAGGGCTACCATTCGATCCGCCAGACGCAGAACAATCTGTTCAAAGAGCATACGAAGGTCGGCATCGGCCCCGAGTCGCACGACCTTTCCTTCCCGGATTTCGAAAAGCTTGCGAAGGCATTCGGATTCCCGTACCTGTCCGCGCGTTCGAACGCGGAGATGGAGCGGGCGGTGGAGGAAGCACTCGGCACGGAAGGCCCGGTCTTCTGCGAGATCTTCACCGACACGGTCCAGGTCTGGGAGCCGAAATCGGCGACGAAGCGGCTGCCGGACGGCAGGCTCGTAAGCCCGCCGCTGGAGGATCTGGCGCCGTTTTTGCCGCGAGAAGAGCTGAAGGACCTCATGCTGGTCGATCTGCTCCCGGAGGAGGACTGATGCGCGCGCTCGTGACAGGGCCGACAGGCTGCATCGGGCATGCGCTGATCCTGGAACTGCTGTCCCGGGGATATGAGGTCATTGCCGTTGTGCGGCCGGCCTCGAAGAACGCGGCGAGCATCCCGGACGATCCGCGCGTCATGCGCATCGAATGCGAACTGCGCGACCTGCTGACGCTTTCCGGCAGCCTGCCGCCTTGCAGTCTCTTTTTCCACCTCGGCTGGGAGGGCACGTTCGGCGCGTCCCGCGACACCGAGGAAGGGCAGGAGCGCAACGTGGAGACGACGCTGAAGGCCGTGCGGCTCGCGAAGGCGCTCGGCTGCGGCGCATTCCTGTTCGCGGGCTCCCAGAGCGAGTTCGGGCACGTCGACGGCGTGCTGTCGCCGGACCTGCCCTGTTCACCCGTCACGTTCTACGGAAAAGCGAAGCTCCGGGCAGGGATCCTGAGCCGCGCGCTCTGCCGGGAGTTCGGGATCCGGCACGTCGAGTGCCGTCTGTTCTCGTCGTTCGGGCCTTTCGACAAGCCCTACAATCTGATCATGGACACGGTCTCGAAGCTGCTCGAAAAAGAGCGTCTCTCCTTCACGGCCGGCGACCAGGTCTGGGACTATCTGTACAGCAAGGACGTCGCGCAGGCGCTGTATCTTGCGGCGGAAAACGGCAGGGACCAGGCGGTCTACTGCGTCGGTTCCGGCAGGACGCGGACGCTGAAGGAATACCTGACGGCGGTCCGGGACATCGCGGATCCTTCGCAGGAACTGCATTTCGGCGAGCTGCCGTATTATCCGAGCCAGGTCATGCATCTGGAGGCGGACATCCGGACGCTCTGCGCCGACACGGGCTTTCAGCCGCGCTACACCTTCGAAGAGGGCGTCCGCGAGACCGTCGAATGGGCGAAGCGCCGCAGGGCCGGACAGACGCCTGCGGACAGGTGTTAATGAATTAACGAATTTTATCGTTGCGCAACATCCGTTTTTATACTAAAATGAAAAGGAATGAATGGTCGAAAACCGTACAGAATCTTGTCTGGATCGGGCAGCTCGGACTCTCCGTGGCGCTGCCGCTCGGCGTCTTCGTCTTTTTGGCCGTTTACCTGAAGAATCGCTTCGATCTCGGCGCCTGGGTGATCATCGTGGGCGTGCTGCTCGGCCTCTACGGGTCGGTCGGCAGCTTCATCAGCACACTGAAGATGATGAAGCGCACCTCCGAGTCGAAGGACGAAGAAAAGAAAGGACCTCCGGTCAGTTTTCAAGATCATGACTGAAACGAGTACTGCTGATCCGAAAAAAGTCTTTGCGAAACAGCTCATGCTGCTGACTGCCGGCGAACTCCTGGCAGTCGGTCTGACATGCGCTGTTTTTCTGCTTCTGGGCAGGTTTGACATGAAAGTCCTGTGGGGCGGGATCCTCGGCGCCGTGCTTGCGGTCGGCAATTTCGCCGCGCTCGCGCTGGGCCTGTCGATGGCGTCGAAAAAGGCGCTCGCCGGCGACACGAAGGGCGGGCAGGGCGTCTCGACGACGTCCATGATCGTCCGCTACCTGCTGCTGGCGCTGATCCTGTTCTTCGCCGCGCGGACGAAGGCCGTGAATCCGATCGCGCTGATCGTCCCGCTGGCGCTGTTCAGGCCGATCCTGTCCCTGGAAGAAATGATCCGAACGAAGGAGGAGAAGAACGCATGAGCATCAGTCCTTCCGGTCCGGGCGTACTGTTCGTCATCCCGATCTTCGGCGGTCTGAAGGTGACCGAAACGGCGCTTTCGCTGCTGATCGTCTTTCTCATCGTCTGCACGGCGGGGATCCTCTGCGGACGCAACCTGAAGAAGCGGCCCGGCAAGCTCCAGGTCATGGTGGAAAAGGGCGTATCGGTCCTGCACGGGCTGGTCGTCTCCAGCATGGGCGAACATAACGCCCACTGGACGCCGTTCGTCGGCACGATCTTCCTGTCCAGCATCGTGGGTTCCTTCCTTGGCATGACCGGCTTCCTGCGCTCCACGACGGCCGACGTCAGCGTGACGCTGACCTGGGCGCTCGTCGTCAGCGTGCTGATCTGGTACCACAACATCAAGGCGAACGGCTTCTTCAACTGGCTGAAGGGCTTCACCGAGCCCATCGCGGTCATGACCCCGATGAACGTGATCTCCGAGATCGCGCAGCCCGTTTCGATGGCCTTCCGTCATTTCGGCAACATCGCCGGCGGCGGCGTCATCTCCAGCGTGTTCTACGCGGGCCTCTCCCTGATGTCCGGCGCGGTGCTGAAGCTGATCGCGTCCTCCGGATTCATCGCGGGCGCCGTCATGATGGCGGCCGGTCTGATCGGCTTCATCGTCGTGTCGAAGAAGAAGCCGAAGCTCCTGCTGAAGATCCTGTGCGTCGTGACCTTCGTCCTCGGACTGTTCGGCCTGCTGCAGGGCACCGGCGTGCTCTCGGGCATCCCGATCCTGCAGGTCGGTCTTCCTGCGGTCCTTTCACTTTACTTTGATGTATTTTCAGGGCTCATCCAGGCGTTCGTTTTCAGCCTGCTGACCATGATCTACATATCAGGCGCCTGCCCGCCTCCGGAAGAAACGGGAACGGCAGCGGCATAAGCATTCCACATGCAAACAAATACAGGAGGAATTGTCATGGAATATGCAGAAGCGCTCTTTAAGGGGTTATGTGCGATCGGTGCAGGTATCTGCATGGGCATCGGTGCTATCGGACCGGGCGTCGGCGAAGGCATCGCCGTCAGTAAGGCTCTCGAGGGCATGTCCCGTCAGCCGGAAGCGGCCGGCCTGCTTCGTACGAACATGATCGTCGGCTGCGCCATCGCGGAAACGACCGGTATCTATTCGCTGCTGATCGCTTTCCTGATCCTGTTCGCCATGTAAAAAGGCGGGGAAGCCTCACTAACCGACAGAAGAGGAGGGATTCGACGTGGAAACCGAGAGTCTCATCAGTATCAATGTTCTGACCATGTTCTTCACGCTGGTCAACATGATCCTGACTTATCTGATCCTGAAAAAGTTTCTGTTCAAGCCGGTGCAGAAAATGATCAAAGACCGCCAGGACGAGATCGACGGTCTTTATCAGGATGCCGAGAACGCGAAGAACGAAGCGCAGGAGATGAAAGCGGATCTGGAAGGCCGGCTGCAGGGCGCGAAGGAGACTTCCGCCGAGATGATCCGTTCCGCGGCGGCCACGGCCGGCAAGCGGAGCGAGGAGATCATCCGGAGCGCGAAGAACGACGCGGCCGCCCTGAAGGAAAAGGCCATGCAGGATATTGCGCTCGAAAAGAAAAAGGCCCTGAACGAAGTCAAGGACGACATTTCGGCGCTTGCCCTGGAGATCGCGGAAAAGGTCATCCGCAAGGAGATCGACGCAAAGGATCAGCAGGCGTTCATTGACGAATTCATCGACAGGATCGGAGACGTACAATGAGCAGCGCCGCAGTGAATTACGGAAACGCTTTGTACGAGCTCGCGAAGGATCACGGCCTGGCCGAAAAGATCCTCGGCGAGTTCGAAGAGACCGCGCGCCTGTTTACGGAGAACCCGGATTACGTCCGGGTGCTTTCGCTGACTTCGCTGTCGAAGGCGGAGCGCTGCGGGCTGCTGGACAAGGCGTTTGCCGGAAAGGCCGAACAGTACCTGCTGAACGGCCTGAAGGTCATGCTGGAGAACGGGCACATCCGGGCGGTCCCGGACACCTTCCTGCAGTATAAGAAGCGGTTCAACGAGGACGCGGGCATCGACGAGGCCGTCGTTTATTCCGCGACGGCGCTGTCGGACGCACAGAAATCGCGGCTGACAGCAAAGCTTGCCGCCGTGACCGGAAAGAAGATCGTCCTGCAGACGCAGGTGGACCCGTCGCTGATCGGCGGCATCCGCCTGAAGATGAACGGGCAGCAGTACGACGGATCGGTCCGGGAGCGGCTCGACCGGCTGCAGAAAATACTTTCAGAAACGGTTATTTAACGTTGGAAAGCAGGTTTTATGGACTTAAGACCAGATGAGATTACGAAGATCATTCGTGCTCAGATCGAAAATTATCAGACGCTGATCGAGCAGAGCGAGACCGGCACCGTCATCACGGTCGGCGACGGCATCGCGCGGGTCTCCGGCTTGGACGCGTGCATGGTCAATGAGCTGATCGAATTCCCGAACGGCTCCTTCGGCATGGCGCAGAACCTCGAAGAGAACAGCGTCGCGGTCGTCATCCTGGGAACGGACGCGGGCATCCGCGAAGGCGACACCGTCAAGCGGACGGGCCGCGTCGTGTCGGTCCCGGTCGGCAAGGCGCTGATCGGCCGCGTCGTCGACGCGCTGGGCGCGCCGATCGACGGCAAGGGCATGATCGAGGCAGAGGCGTACCGGGCGGTCGAACTGAAGGCGCCCGGCGTCATCGAGCGCAAGAGCGTTTCCGTTCCGCTGCAGACCGGCATCAAGGCCATCGACGCGATGATCCCGATCGGAAGAGGCCAGCGTGAGCTGATCATCGGTGACCGCCAGACCGGAAAGACGACGATCGCCACCGACACGATCATCA
>JAGDBR010000200.1 GCA_017958935.1 Lachnospiraceae bacterium
CAGCGTCCCGCGGATGATGTGATAACGGGTACCCGGAAGATCCTTGACACGGCCGCCGCGCACGAGGACTACGCTATGCTCCTGAAGGTTGTGGCCTTCACCCGGAATATAGGAAGTAACCTCAATACCGTTCGAAAGACGTACTCTGGCGATCTTGCGGAGAGCCGAATTCGGCTTCTTCGGCGTGGCTGTTTTCACAGCGGTGCAGACACCGCGCTTCTGCGGAGAATTCTGCTCGATGGCGCGCTTCTTTAAAGAGTTAAAGCTTCTTAACAGCGCCGGAGCGGTGGATTTCTTCGCTTCAGTCGTCCTGCCCTTACGAACCAGCTGGTTAAATGTAGGCATCCTTTTTCCTCCTTTATCATAATAAAACCCATGATCTGCGCGCCTTCCGGCCTGGTTGACGGACCGTAAAAAAGGCCGCAAAAAATAGGGTGCGCATAAAAACGCACCCTATTATTATACTAGGAACTGTCAAATTGTCAAGAGAAAAGTTTGCGGGGATGAAGCTTGTCCCGGGAATACCGGGCATCGCATCTTTCCACCGTAAAGCTGCTGTGCCGGGAGAAATAAAACCAAAGCTGCTGCAAGGAATGCGCATCGCTTTCATAACCTGATGCGGCTTCCGGTAAAAAGCGAAGGGAGCCGCTTGACGACTCCCCCGCTGTATGAAGGTTTGCCGCCGGAAACGCTTCCGGCGAGCATGCTCTTTTCCTTACCGCTGTACGCGTGCGCCTGCGCCGCCCATCAGCGCTTCGACTTCCTTCCTGTTCGCCATCGACGTATCGCCCGGCGTCGTCATGGCGAGCGCGCCGTGCGCCGCGCCGTAGTTGACGGCCCGCTCCGGATCCTTCGTCGTCATCAGGCCGTAGACCAGGCCGGACGCGAACGAGTCGCCGCCGCCGACGCGGTCCATGATCTCCAGGCCGTTGTACTCCTTCGCCTGATAGATCTCGCCGTCCGCGTAGCAGATCGCCGACCAGTCGTTCACGGTCGCGGTCTTCACGGTACGAAGCGTCGTCGCGATGACCTTGAAGTTCGGATAGGCTGCCGCCGCCGTGTGCATCATCTTCTTGTAGCCGTCGATGGAAAGCTTCTTCAGGCCTTCGTTGCCTTCGATCTCGAAGCCCAGGCAGGCCGTGAAGTCTTCTTCGTTGCCGATCATGACGTCGACGTACTGCGCGATCTCCTTGTTGACCTCCTGCGCCTTCGCCTGGCCGCCGATCGCGGACCACATGGAAGGCCGGTAGTTCAGGTCGTAGGAGACGATCGTGCCGTACTTCTTCGCCGTCTTGATGACTTCAATGACGGTCTGGCAGGACTGCTCGGACAGCGCCGCGTAGATGCCGCCGGTGTGCAGCCACTTCACGCCTTCATCCTTGAAGAGCTTCTCCAGATCGAAGTCTTCCGGACGGGCCTGGGAGATCGCCGTATTCGCACGGTCGGAGCAGCCGACTGCGCCGCGCACGCCGAAGCCGCGCTCGGTGAAGTTCACGCCGTTCCTGCAGAGACGGCCGATGCCGTCCGTCTTCTTCCAGAAGATGTAGGAGGTGTCCACGCCGCCCTGGCAGATGAAGTCCTCTAAAAGGCGGCCGACTTCATTGTCGGCGAACGCCGTCAGGACGGTCGTCTTCATGCCGAAGCACTTTCTTAAGCCGCGGACGACGTTATACTCGCCGCCGCCTTCCCATGCGCGGAACGAACGCGCCGTGCGGATGCGCCCCTCGCCCGGATCCAGTCTCAGCATGATCTCGCCCATCGAGACCGCATCCCATTTCGCGTCTTCTCTTAACTTTAAATCGATAGTCGCCATCGCTTCTCTCCTTCTGTCTCAGCCTCTGATCTCTTTCACGATCGCTGCCGCTTCCGCCGCCATCTCGCGGATCTTGTCGAATTCGCCCGCTTCGATGAGGGAGCCCTTGACCATCCACGAGCCGCCGCATGCCAGGATGTGCTTCTCGTCCTTCAGGTAATCGACGACGTTCTGCGCGTTGATGCCGCCCGTCGGCATGAACTTCAGGCCTACGAAGGCCGCGCCCATCGCCTGAATCATTTTCAGGCCGCCCGACGGCTCCGCCGGGAAGAACTTCACGACCTTCAGGCCCAGGTTCACTGCGGTCTGGATCTCGGAAGGCGTCACGACGCCCGGGAAGACCGGCACGCCGATGTTCTGGCAGTACTTCACGATCTCAGGCGTCAGGCCCGGGGAGACGATGAACTTCGCGCCCGCCTTGACCGCGCGGTTGACCTGCTCGATCGTGAGCACGGTGCCGGCGCCGACGAACATATCCGGGAACTTCTCGCTCATGATGCGGATGGATTCCTCGGCCGCAGCCGTCCTGAACGTGACCTCCGCGCACGGAAGGCCGCCCTCGATCAGGGCCTTCGCCAGCGGCTCCGCGTCCTTCGCGTCGTTCAGCACGACGACCGGAACGATACCTGTTTTGTAAACCTGCTCATAAATGTCCATTGCACTACCTCTTTCCTTTTTATTTGAATTCAAAATAATTCTTCGCGTTGTAATAGCTGATGCCCTCGACGATGCGCTTCAGCGCCTTCTCGTCGCACGGATACTCGCCGTTCTCCACGAGGTCGCCGACGAATTCGCACATGATGCGGCGGAAATACTCGTGGCGCGGATACGACAGGAAGGACCGGGAGTCGGTCAGCATGCCGACGAAATTGCCGAGCACGCCGATGGACGCGAGTGACTTCATCTGGTCCGTCATGCCCATCTTGTGATCATTGAACCACCAGGCCGAGCCGTGCTGCAGCTTGCCGACGGTCTTGCCGTCCTGGAAGCAGCCGATGACGGTGTCGATGATCGCGTTGTCGTACGGGTTCAGCGAGTACAGGATCGTCTTCGGCAGCTCGCCGGTCTCATGCAGCGCGTTCAGGAAATCCGCAAGTTCCGCGGCCGGCGCGTAGTTCGCCGCCATGTCGTAGCCGGTGTCCGGTCCGAGGACCTTGTACATCGGGCCGTTGTTGTTGCGCTTGCAGCCGTAATGGAGCTGGAAGACCCAGCCGTATTTGTTGTAGCCGCGGCCCATCGCCAGGAGGAAGGCCGTCTTGTACTGCTCGACCTCCAGGGTCGTCAGTTCTTCGCCGGAGAGCTTCTTCGCGAAGATCGCCTCGACCTGCTCTTCGGTCGCCGGCTTGTACGGCACGTAGTCGATGCCGTGATCGGAGACGCGGGCGCCCATGCTGTCGAAGAACGCCATACGCTTGTAGAGCGCTTCGACGAGGTCCTTATAGGTGCGGACTTCGATGCCGGAGACTTCGGAAAGCTGCTTCAGATACGGCAGGAAAGTCTCCATGTTGATGTTCATCGCCTTGTCGGGACGCCAGGCCGGGATGACCTTGAAGCCCAGGTCCGGCACGTTCGCCAGCTTTTCGTGCCACTCCAGCGAATCGACCGGGTCGTCGGTCTTGCAGATGACTTCGACGTTCGAGCGGCGGATGAGGTTCCGGACCGAGAATTCGTCGGTCGCGAGCTTTTCGTTGCAGAGGTTCCAGACTTCTTCGGCCGTGTCGCCGTTCAGGATGCCCTCATAACCGAAGAAGCGCTTCAGCTCCAGGTGGCTCCAGTGATAGAGCGGGTTGCCGATGCAGACCTCGAGGGTCTCGGCGTACTTCTGGAATTTCTCGCGGTCGGACCCGTCGCCGGTCACGTACTTCTCGTCCACGCCGTTCGCGCGCATCGCGCGCCACTTGTAGTGGTCGCCGCCGAGCCAGACTTCCGTGATGTTCCTGAACTTCCGGTCCTCGTAGATCTCGCGCGGGTTGATGTGGCAGTGGTAGTCGATGATCGGCAGGTCTTTCGAGAAATGATCGAAAAGGTACTGTGCCGTTTTCGTGGTCAGGAGGAAATCCTCACCCATAAAACTCTTCATCTTCTGTTCTCCTTGTATTTTTATTCTTGTGGAATACGTTTTGGGGCCGCTTCTGCGGCACGGTGCCGTCGAAGCGGTGTGCGCCGGGGTCTGCACTTCCCGGCGAAGCGGTGTTCGGCAGGCCCGCGGCCGTCAGACCGTCACGCCCTGCTTGAAGACCGCCAGATCGTGGTAGCCGTCGTGCTCGGACTTCGTCTCTTCGCCGGAGGCGATCCTTAAGACCTGCTCGAACAGTTCCTCGGAAAGCTCGTCCAGCGTCTTGTCCTCGACCAGGCGTCCCGCGTTGAAATCGATCCAGTTCGCCTTCTTCGCGGCCAGGCGCGAATTCGAAGCGATCTTGACCGTCGGCACGCAGGTGACCCAGGGCGTGCCCCGTCCCGTCGAAAACAGGATCAGGTGCGCGCCGGAAGACGCCAGCGCCGTGGCCGCGACAAGGTCGTTGCCGGGCCCGTACAGCAGGTTCAGTCCCTTCGTCTCGACGCGGCCCGCGTAAGGCAGCACGTCCATGACCGTCGCGGAGCCGGACTTCTGCGTGCAGCCGAGGGCCTTGTCCTCGAGCGTCGTGATGCCGCCGGCCTTATTGCCCGGCGACGGGTTCTCGTAGATCGTCTGTCCGTGCGCCCTGAAGTAGTCGTTGAAACCGTTGATCATACGGACGGTCTTTTCAAAGACTTCTTCATCCTTCGCACGGTTCATGAGCAGTGTCTCCGCGCCGAACATTTCCGGCACTTCCGTCAGGATCGTCGTGCCGCCGCAGGCGACCAGCTTGTCCGAGAACGCGCCGATCGTCGGGTTCGCGGTGATGCCGGACAGGCCGTCGGAGCCGCCGCACTTCATGCCGACGATGAGGTCGGACGCGTCGCATTCGGTCCTTCTGTCCTGCGACACGACGGCAATGAGCTCGCGCATCAGCGCCATCGCTTCTTCGACTTCGTCCTCGACGTCCTGGCAGATCAGGAATTTCACGCGCGATTCGTCGTATTCGCCGATGTACGGCTTCAGCGCGTTCAGGTTCGAGTTCTCGCAGCCGAGGCTCAAGACCAGCACGCCGCCGGCGTTCGGATGATGCAGCAGGTCCGCAAAGACCTTGTTGAAGATCTGATGGTCCTCGCCCATCTGTGAGCAGCCGTAGGGATGCCGGAAGCCGAGGATCGCGTCGATGCCTTCTGTCTTCAGCGCCTGCGCCTCCCGCTCCACGCGGGTGACGATGTCGTTCACGCAGCCGACCGTCGGCAGGACCCAGATCTCGTTCCGGATGCCGACCCTGCCGTCCGCGCGCCGGTAGCCCATGAAGGCAGCCTTGCGCGGCGGGAAGACGGGCTTTTCGGCGGGCGTGTAGGTGTATTCGAGATTTTCGCCGAGGCCCGTGCGCACATTGTGCGTATGGACCCAGGAGCCCTTCGGGATCCGCTCCTTCGCGTACCCGATCGGGGCGTTGTACTGGATGACCGGTTCGCCGGCCCCGATGTCCTGCAGCGCGAACTGGTGTCCCTGCGGGATGTCCTCGAGAAGCGTGACGCCCAGCACTTCTTCGCCCTTCTGAAGATTCGTCAGCGCGACCGCGACCAGGTCATTGTCATGAATTCTTAAATACTTCTTCATATGCCGCCTGCATGCCTTCCTGCGTAATGATGTCGTAATATCTGCGGACGATCGGCGTCAGTTCGGAAATGTCCGTGTGCCAGATGTCCCATTTCAGGATCTCTTCGACCGTCGCCAGCCGCATGTAATCGAGCACTTCCGGCGCGTCCTGCGCTTCGTCCGTGTGGTAGTAAGCGATCATGGCCGCGAAGGACATGCAGAGTCCTTCCGGATACTTCCCGAACTTTTCTTTATACTCCAGGATCGTCGGCAGGACGCGGACATCGAATTTCGAGACCGCGTTCAGCTGGATCGACGTGAGCATGTGCTTGATGAAGGGGTTCGCGAAACGGTCGATGACCGCGATCGCGAAGTTCTTGTTGTCTTCGGTGTTGCCGATGACCGGCAGGATCTCGTTGTGCAGGATGTGGCCGAGGTAGTGCAGGATGTTCATGTCCTGCATGCATTCCAGCACGGTGCGCTTGCCGTACAGGTAGGCGCCCGGCACCATCGCCGTGTGCGAACCGTTCAGGATGCGCACCTTGCGCTTCTTGTAGAAGGCAATGTTATCGGTCCAGACCACGCTGAAGCCTGCCTTCACGAACGGCAGCTCGTCCTCGTGATCACCGCTGATCGCCCAGAGGTGGAAGGGCTCCGCGGTGTCGATCATCAGGTCGTTCCAGCCGATCTCCTCGCGCATCCGGTCCGCTTCCTCGCGCGGATATCCGGGGGCGATGCGGTCGACGAGCGTCGAGCAGAAATCGTTCTCGTTCAGGATCCAGTTCTTGAAGTCCTCGCCGAGTTTCCAGTAATCCACATATTTCAGGACACAGTCGCGCAGCGCTTCGCCGTTGTTGTCGATCAGCTCGCAGGGCAGCAGAATGAAGCCCGGAAGGCCGTTCTGAAAGCGTCTGAACAGCAGCTGCGTCAGTTTCGCGGGGAAGCTCTGCGCCGGGCGGTCGCCGAAGGACTCCGTCCCCAGGAACTCGATGCCCGCTTCCGTCGTGTTCGAGATGATCACCCGCATTTCAGGCTGGTCTGCCAGACGCAGGAAAGCGGCAAAGTCTTCGAACGGGTTCACGCAGCGCGAGATCACGTCGATCTCCGTCCGCTCGTTCACGATCTTGCCGTCCGAAATGCCGCGCAGATACAGATTGTATTTGCAGCCCTGGGCCATGAGCCGTTCGCACATGCCGTGCGGACGCGGCTGAACGACGACGATCTTGCCGTCGTACAGGCCCTGGTCACTCATTTTCTGAAAGAAATAGTCCGCAAAAGCTCTTAAGAACCCGCCTTCGCCGAACTGTATCACTGTTTCCTTCATTCAAATCCTCCTTAAATCGCCTTCTGACCTACTTTAAATATATCACGCGGAAAAGGAAAACACAACTCAAAAAGAGCGCCGCGCGAAAAGAAAGCGCCGTACGGTCAAACCGTACGGCGCTTTGCCGAAATGGTTTATTCTTCGGAAAGGTCTTCCGTGCCTTCCTCGGTGCCGTCCTCATAGACGCCTTCGGTCAGCGCGTCGAGAATGCTGTCGTTTTCGTCTTCGGCTTCATTCTCTTCTTCCGCAGCCTTCGCTTCGGCCTTCGCCTCTTCGATCCTGCGGGACTTCTGACGCATCTGCTCCTCGAAGGACGCGTCGGAATCGAGCGCCAGGTCGCGGTACTTCTTCATGCCGGTACCGGCCGGGATCAGATTACCGATCAGGACGTTCTCCTTCAGACCCACCAGATGGTCGATCTTGCCGTTGATCGCGGCTTCCGTCAGGACCTTCGTGGTCTCCTGGAAGGAAGCTGCGGACAGGAAGGAATCCGTCGCCAGGGACGCCTTCGTGATGCCCAGCATAGCCTGTGTTCCGACTGCCGGCTCCTTGCCCTCGGCGATCAGCCGTTCGTTCATTTCGTTGAAGTCCAGGACATCCATCGTGGTGCCGACCAGGACATCGCTGTCGCCGGCCGCATCGATGCGGACCTTCTTCAACATCTGACGGACGATGATCTCGATGTGTTTGTCATTGATCTCAACACCCTGCAGTCTGTACGGACGCTGGACTTCATGAAGCATGTAGTCCTGAACGGCACGTAAGCCCTGTATCCTTAAAATATCGTGCGGATTGATCGAGCCTTCGGTGATCTTGTCGCCGGCCTTGATCATGTCGCCGGTCGAAAGCTCGGCCGTTCCGCGCTTCGCGAGATTCGAGCCGAACGTGATGAGATAGGTCTTCGATTCGCCTGTCTCACGGTTCGTGACGATGACCTCGCGCTTCTTCTGCTTGTCATCCACGGTGACTTCGCCGTCGATCTCGGAAATGATCGCGACACCCTTCGGGTTGCGCGCTTCGAACAGTTCCTCGACACGGGGAAGACCCTGTGTGATATCGCCGCCCGCGACGCCGCCGGTATGGAAGGTACGCATCGTCAGCTGCGTGCCCGGCTCACCGATGGACTGCGCCGCGATGATGCCGACGGCCTCGCCGACACGGACCGGCTCGCCGGTCGCCATGTTCGCGCCGTAGCACTTCGCGCAGACGCCCAGGTGGGACTTGCAGCTTAAGTTGTTGCGGATCTTCACGGAGTTCCTGCCCTGCTTTTCCAGGACTTTCAGGATCTCGCCGACGATGCGCGGCGTGACCATGTTGTTCTTCTCGATGACGACCCTTCCGGTCTCCGGATCCACGATGTCCTCCGCGATGAAGCGGCCGGTCAGGCGCTCCTTCAAGGACTCGATGACTTCTCCGCCGTCCATGAACGCGGAGATTTCCATGTAAGGGATCTCGCCGCCCTTCGCGCAATCGTCCTCACGGATGATGATGTCCTGCGAAACGTCGACAAGACGTCTTGTCAGGTAACCGGAGTCCGCGGTACGCAGCGCGGTATCGGACATGCCCTTTCTGGAACCGTGCGCCGACATGAAGTACTCCAGAACGTTCAGGCCTTCGCGGAAGTTCGAAGTGATCGGGAGCTCGATCGTGTGACCGGTCGTGTCGGCCATCAGGCCGCG
>JAGDBR010000017.1 GCA_017958935.1 Lachnospiraceae bacterium
AGGTCCTCGCTGTCGTTCAGCCCCGCTGCCGGCGCGTGCGTCAGCAGGATGTCGAAGCCGCGGTGTTTCAGGATCGACGGCAGGGCCTTCAGGATCCTTCTGCGCATCTCTTTCGGGGTGTACATGTTCTTCCCGTTCTTGTAGCGCATGGACCCGCCGAGCCCGAGGATCCGGACGCCCTTGAATTCCACGACCTTCCCGTCGATGCAGTCGCAGCCGCCGGGCGGCGTCTGTTCATAGCAGTCGTCATGGTTCCCATGCACGTAATAGAGCGGCGAATGCCCCATCGTCACCAGAAATTCCAGGTACTGCGGCGACAGGTCGCCGGCCGAGAGGATCAGGTCGTAGCCGTCCAGCATGCCGGGCTGGTAAAAATCCCAGTATCTGCGTGATTCATGGTCCGAAACGATCAGGATCTTCATAAGGCGCCTCCGCCGAGGGTCAGGCTCTTGATGCCCTGCGCCTCGACCAGATCCCGGACGCCGGGCCTTAAGTCTTCGGAATCCGGGATGTGCCCTTCGACGTTGTCGATCAGCCAGCCCGACTCCTGCAGGTTCTTCAGTACGAGCGTGCTGTGCACCGCCGGCGACAGGACCTCGTTCTCCGACTGGAGCACGCCGTAGAACGGCGCAAGCGCCCCGTTCTTCACGCTGGATGCCAGGAAGCGCGCGAGCCGCGCGACGCCCTCCGGGACGCTCTTGTTGATCAGCAGGTCGATCGCGCCCGCGTCCAGGCCCCAGAAATAGTTCAGCGCAAGGTGTCCGCTCTTCCGGTCCTCGTCTTCGAAGCTGCCGTTTTGGATGCTCTCGATGATCCGCTGATAGATCACGCCCCAGTTCCACAGCGTCATGGCCAGGCTTTCCAGCTCATGGTCCTCCGTGTAGCGGTAGAGGCCGAATTCCCGGTGGAATTCCTCGCCCGGCGCGACGAGCTCGCGGCCCGAGATGATGCTGATGCCTTTGTCCCAGAACGCGACGCGCGGGTCCGCCCCTTCTTCGTCCGTCCAGACGACGTGGACCTTCGCGCGCGGATTGACCATCTTCACGCCGTTCGCGAAGGCATTGAGGTTCAGGATGTTCGACAGGATCGGGCAGTTCGTGACGTAGCCGATGTCGCTCTCGCCCGCCATCGCGCCGGCGATCACGCCGGACACGAACTTCGCTTCATAGGTGCGCGCGTAGTAGGTGCGCATGTAGCGGTGCGGATAGTTCAGCGCGCAGCAAAGGATCCTGACGTCCCGGTGATTGACCGCTTCCTTCAGGCAGGTGCCGAGGAAGCGCGAAGACGTCACGAAGATCACGTCGGCGCGGTCCGAGACCGCTTCCTCGATCAGCGCTTCGATGTTTCCGTCTTCCGCATGCTCGTACGTCTTCGTGACGATCCGGTCGCCGAAGACTTCCTTGACGTGCTGTCGGCCGAGCTCGTGCCCGTAGGTCCAGCTCATCGTCTCGGGCGTCTTCTCATAGATGAAGGCCACGTTCAGCACCTTGTCGGTCGTGAAGATCCTGTCGAGCAGGCTCTTTTTCCTGTCCTCCGCAGGGTCCGTGACGAGCTTGACCGTCTCGGGCTTCGTCCGCAGTTCGAACTCGTCCCAGATCTTGGCAAGGTCGTCCTTCAATGCGCCCGGCAGGGCATCCGCGACCGCCTCGAAGCCGTAGATGCCGATGCAGATGAGGTAGGCGTCGGATTCCGTCAGCCCGCTCAGCCTGTTTCCGCCGAGTGCGCGGTATGCGTTCTGGAAGCGCACGTAGGAGGACTTGATCTGCCGCAGATCCTTTTCATTCGGCGGCGCGTCGGACGAGAAGCCCGTCAGCGCCAGGAAGCGGTCGTAATCGCCCGGCTGCGAAAACGCCAGGTAATTGACCGGAACCGTCCGGTAGAAATTCAGGAATTCGTAATAGACCTTGATCTCCGGATCGTCCGTCCGCGGCGGGATGATGCGGGTCACCTCGCCGGGGATGGAGACCGCGTTGAAGTACTTCAGCACGCTGACGCGCTTGTTGCCTTCGACGACGTAATAGCGGTGCAGGTACTCGTAGCACTTGATCGGGTCCCGGATGCCTTCGTTCAGATGGGCGTCGATCAGTGACTGGTATTTCCAGGCAAACTCCGTCGAAATGTCCATCAGCGGCATGAAATTCGCCGCAAAGGCCGTTTTCCGTCCCTCCGAATATGTGCCGACGATCTGGTCGAGCGGGATCTCTACCAGGCCGAGCTGCTGCTCGGACAGTCCGTTCGAGCTCGCCGTCAGGTCTTCGAGCACCGGCAGATAGGGATCCTCTCCCTTCGCTTCTTTTTCTTTATAACAGCGCTCGCCGAGGCGGAGCGCATTCTGATATGTCTGGTCCATGATCGTTCTATGACCGTCTCTTTTCACTGTATTTCAGGGCTTGGAACGCCCTTTAAGAGGCACACTCTACTCCTTTTTCGTGAAAAAGTCAAGCACCGTTTTTGCGGTCTGTTCTTCGCCGCCCGGTTTTTTGCCTCGGGCAGTCCGCAGTTGAATTTCCGTCCGTTTCCGTTTATACTCTGTTTAAGGAAAAGGAGGACTTCACATGGCTTTCAATCAAGATTTCTGCATCGACATGTTCCGCCGGCTGCTGGAAAAAGACAGCACGACCGGTCAGTACGAGGAAGTCCAGGCGCTTCTCTGCACGATCCTGGATGAAATGGGCTATCCCTATACCGTCACCCGCAAGGGCGGCGTCATCGCGGACCTCGGCGGCGAAGGCAACGCGCTCGCCGTGACCGCGCATCTGGACGACATCGGCCTGATGGTCCGCCACGTCAACGCGGACGGCACGCTGAACGTCTGCGCCGTCGGCGGTCTCTATCCGTTCTACTGCGTGACCGAGAACGTGCGTGTCTACACACGGGACGGCCGCGTCTATACCGGCACGGTCTGCCGCACGCCGAACTCGATACAAGAGACCGATGAACAGCTCCGGACAGTGCTTCCGGATTTCCGGACGAACGTCAGCATCGTGTAGGACGAATACTTGAAGAGCGCGGAAGACACGAAGGCGCTCGGCATCTACA
>JAGDBR010000201.1 GCA_017958935.1 Lachnospiraceae bacterium
CGTCGGCGCGCAGACGTAGCCTAAAGACCGTCCGGCGCCCGCGACCGCCGCGTACAGCGCGCCGCGGTCCGCGGCCTTCGGGCCGACCAGCACGTAGCCGATACGGTCGCCCGGCAGCGACAGCGACTTACTGTACGAATAACATACGACGGTGTCGTCGTAAAGCTTCGTCAGGAAAGGCACCTCCCGCCCGTCATAGACGAGCTCCCGGTACGGTTCGTCGCTGATCAGGAAGATCGGATGGCCGTAGGCTTCCTCTCTTTCGCGCAGGAAACCGCAGAGCCTCTCCAGCGTTTCCTTCTTCAGGACGACGCCGGTCGGATTGTTCGGGGAGTTCAGGATCAGTGCCTTCGTGTTTTCGTTCACGGTCTCGTCAAGCGAATCGAAGTCGATCTGGAAAGCCTTCGTATCGGCCTTTACGATACGGAACTTCATGCCCGCGCCCTCCGCGAACACACGGTATTCCGGGAAGAACGGCGCGATCGCGACGCATTCGCTGCCGGGCGTCGACAGCGCGTTCAGCGTGATCGTCAGCGACGCCGCGGCCCCGCACGTCATGTACAGGTCCGCCGCCGAAACGCCCGCCTGAAAGCGCGCGTTCAGATCGTCCGCGACTGCCTGCCGCACGTCCTGTGCGCCGGCAGCGCTCGTGTAGCCGTGAAGCTGCACGGGGTCGGCCGTCGCGATCAGGTCCTCCAGCGCTTCGTTCACGCAGGAAGGCGCCGGCACGGACGGATTGCCGAGACTGTAGTCGAAGACGTTCTCCTCCCCGATCTCCTGCTTCCGTTTCAGTCCGTATTCAAAAAGGTCGCGGATGACCGAGCGCACGTTCCCGAGCGCTTCCATCCGTTCATTGAATGTGCTCATATCCGTTCCTTCCGCCGGGCAGGCCGTCCGCCCGGCATAAGTTTGTTCCGGCTTTCGTCCCGGGACCGCTCAGATCTCGTCTCCCGAGAAGACCCGGATGCCGTTTTCTCTCAGGACGGCTTCCGCGGTCTGGTTGTCGCGGACGCGGATGACCATGTAGGCCTGGTCGGCGACGTTGTTGATGATGGAATACATGTATTCCAGGTCGATGCCGTTTGCGCTCAGCAGTTCCAGAACGCGCGCGAGTCCGCCCGGTTCGTCGGGGCAGCTGCACGCGATGACGTCCGTGAGCTTCGCGGTGAAGCCCGCTTCGAAGAGCGCGTCAAGCGCTTTCCGCGGTTTGTCCGCGATCAGGCGGACGATGCCGTAATCCTCGGTATCGGCGACACAGATGGAGCGGAGATCGATCCCCTTTGCGGCCAGCAGCGAAACAGCCTGTGCCAGCTTGCCCTGTTTGTTGTCTACCAATACGGACACCTGTTTGATTGCCATGGCTTCCTCCTTCTTAATCGTGAAGCTTGCGCCGGTCGATGACGCGGACCGCCTTGCCTTCACTGCGCTGAATGGATTTCGGCTCGGCCAGATGGACCTTCGGTCCGATGCCGAGCATGTTGCGGAGCGCGTTCTGGAGCTGCTGCTCCTTCTTCGCGATCCCGCGGATCGTATCGTCAAATTCGCCCGGCGTGAACTCCACGTAGATATCGAACGTATCCGTGTTGTTTGCGCGGTCGACAATGATCTGGTAATTCGAGGAGTAGCCCTCCTGCATCAGCACGGCCTCGATCTGCGACGGGAAGACGTTCACGCCGCGGATGATCATCATGTCGTCCGAACGGCCCATCGGCTTCTCCATCTTTATGAAAGTGCGGCCGCAGGAGCACTTCCCGCGGTGCAGCCGGCAGATGTCGTGCGTGCGGTAACGGAGCATCGGGAAGGCTTCCTTGTCGAGGCAGGTGAACACGAGTTCGCCCGTCGCGCCCTCCGGCAGCGGTTCGCCCGTGTCGGGATCGACGATCTCGGCGAGGAAATGATCCTCGTTGACGTGCAGGCCGGTCTGTTCCGCGCATTCATAGGAAACTCCGGGGCCGGTGATCTCCGTCAGGCCGTAGATGTCGTAAGCCTTGATGCCGAGCGTCGACTCGATGTGCCGGCGCATTTCCTCGGTCCACGGCTCCGCGCCGAAGATGCCCGCCTTCAGCGGGATGTCGTCGGGCCCGAAGCCCTGCTCCTTCAGCGTCTCGCCGATGTATTCCGCGTAGGACGGCGTGCAGCAGAGGATCGTGGACTTCAGGTCCATCATGAACTGGATCTGGCGGTCTGTATTGCCGGACGACATCGGAAGGGTCATCGAACCGATCCTGTGCGACGCGTCGTTCAAGCCGGCACCGCCTGTGAACAGGCCGTAGC
>JAGDBR010000202.1 GCA_017958935.1 Lachnospiraceae bacterium
ACAAGTTCGTGGCCGGCTTCATCGGCACGCCGCAGATGAACTTCTTCGACGTGAAGCTGAAGAGAGAAGGCAGCATCGTGGACGTGCTCTTCGGGAACGGCGGCATGGTCACCGTACCGTACGAGAACGTCTCGAAGATCCACAGCCATTACCTGAACGGCAACGTTCCGGTGATCTTCGGCATCCGTCCGGAGCACATCGCCCTGAACAAGGAAGGCCACGGCCTGAAGTTTGTCGTCACGAACGTTGAGCGCCTCGGCAACGAGACCATCATCCACGGCAAGCTCGGCGATCATCTGGGCGAGTTCACGATGAAGGACGAAGGCAACAACATCGTCGTCAAGGTCATCGACCGGGACGACATCGCAGTCGGCGACGTCGTCTTCGCGGAAGCGAACCCGAACAAGGTCCACTTCTTCGACGCGGAGACCGAAGTCACCCTGATGAACAAGATCCCGCCGTACAATACGGTGGACGCTGTCGTGCGCGGCGGCAGGATGGAAGTGCTCGGCGGAAACGTCGCGCTGCCGCCGGTCTTCGCGGCCGCAGCCAAGGGCGCCGGAGCGCTGGAACTCAGCGTGCCGCCGCAGGCGATCGTCCCCGGGACCGACTTCACGCTTCCGGTCGCCAGGATCGAAAAGGCCGACGACAAGCGCCTTGCGTATCTGGCGAACGGCGACAGCTACATCTTCGCCCTGGTCGGCGAGGACGTGCAGGAGGGCGATGCCTACCGCTTCAGCTTCCTGAACGAGAAGGTCAACGTGTCCGTGAACGGTGCGGAAGTCCTGAAGGCCGTCGGCGACGAAGAGTCTCTGAACGGCTCGTTCTCGAAGACCGAGGTCAAGGAGAACGGCGACCGCGTGCTGCACTTCTTCTACAACATCGGCGGATATACGCTGGAAGCCGCGCCGGAGCAGGGCTACAAGATCAACTCGATCGACGGCGACAGCTGCTACAAGAACACCTACCGGTACGCTGTGGACCGCGGAAACATCCGCACGGCGGAAGCGAACGAGCCGGGTCTCGACTGCACCGTGAAGGAGCTGCTCGACTACGGCAACATCCGTTTCGCGAAGGTCGAAGCGGACGGCCAGGAGATCCTGATCAAGGTCGGTCCGGCGTTTGCCGGAAACAAGGTCCGGGTGGCCTTCGACAGCAAGGACGTCTCGGTCTATTCGACGGCGATCGACATGAAGCTCTGCTGACATGAGAGCGGAAGTCCGGGGCACACAGATCGACATCGAGCCGAATTCCAGGCCTTATCTGCTGAAAAGGCTGTTGGCGGACGGCTTTGACACAGTCCTGATCTTCGTGCTGTTCATGGTGCTCACGGCGCTGATCCTGAAGACGCCGCTCGCGGCGGTCTATCAGGCCCATCAGGACAGGGCGGACACGATCCTGAAGGAAACGGCGGAAGCCTTGGGGAACGACAAGGAAGCGGTCACCAAGGCGCTGAACGGGAACGACGAGTACCGGAACGAGGTGTTCGCGGCGAATCTGCACAGCTACCTGCTGAAAGCGGCGGCGTGCCTCATTGCCGAAGCGCTCTTCCTGCTCGTGATCCCGTTCCTGAACCGGGACCGGTCGACGGCCGGGAAGCTGCTGACGGGCATCATGCCGTTCAGCGAGACGCGGCAGAGCCGGATCGCCTGGTACCAGGTGCTGTACAGGTTCCTGTTCGTGTTCCTGATCGACAGCCTGGCGCTGTACCTGATCACGGGGATCCTGACGTTCCTGCTGGTGCCGGTGCTGCGGCTGACGGAGCTTCTGATGAGCAGAAAGCACAAGACGCTGTGCGACCTGATCACAGGCGTGCTGATCATCGAAAAATTGTCATATGACGGAATCAATTAGTTCCAGGGAGGATAAAAGAATGAAAAAGTTATTTGCGGTCTTAATGGCGGCGCTTCTCGGCTTAAGCCTGCTCGCGGGCTGCGGCGGCGGCACGACCCCGTCCGGAGAAGCCGGATCCAAGAGCGAATCCCAGCCGGCGGCTGACGACGGCCTGATCCGTGTCTGGGTCGGCGAGGAATCCGCCGAGTTCTATCAGAAAGTCTGCAACGAGTACGTCGCGGCGCATCCGGACTTCGGCTACAAGATCGAAGTCAAGGGCATGGACACCGGCTCCATCGCCGGCACGATCACGACAGACCCGTCCGCGGCGGCCGACATCTACACGGTCGCGCACGACAACGTCGGTAAGCTGGCTTCCACGCAGTGCGCGAAGCCGATCACCGATCAGGCCCTGATCGACCAGATCCTGGCGGACAATCCGAAGTCGTTCCAGAACGTCATCTATTCGACGCTGAACGGCAAGGAATATCTGTACGCCGTCCCGTACATCTCACAGGCCCTGTTCCTGTATTACAACAAGGCGCTTGTCACCGATGAGCAGGCGAAGACCTTCGAAGGCCTTCAGGAAGCTGCCAAGGCGGCCGGCACGAAGGCGATCACCGTTACCGGCGACGACGGCTTCAACATGTCGTTCGCACTGCTTGCGACGAAAGCAAACGATCACAGCACGACGGTGAAGATCTACACGGGCGCCGAATCCGTTTCCGGCGGCTCGAAGGGCGAGAGCAACTGCCAGGGCGACGACACCGTCGCGATCTTCCGGTGGCTGCAGGCGTTCGCGGCCGACGCGAACGGCTTCAAGTGGGCTTCCCCGGACGGCTGGGACGCCGACCTTGACAAGGACAACAAGGGCGTGCTTGCCGTGATCGGCGGCGCATGGCATTACAACACCGCGAAGGCGGCACTGGGCGAGACGAACCTCGGCATCGCGATGATCCCGACGTTCAAGCTGACCCCGGCTTCCGTCGAAGGCCTGTCGGGCGTTTCCGCGGGCGACGAGTACCGCGGCGGCACGTTCGCGGACTGCAAGTGCTTCATGATCAACGCGACGAGCGCGGCTTCCAAGTACGCGAAGGAGCAGGAGCTCATCAAGCACCTGTCCAGCAAGGAAGTGCAGAACGCTTCCTACCTGGAAGTCCTGAACGTCCCGGCTTACGTCGGCGCGGCGGATTACATCAAGTCCTGCTACGACGAAGGCAAGGTCACGGAAAGCCAGTACAACCTGGCGGCGATGCAGGTCTCGATGGCGGAGTGGGGCATCCCGCAGCCGTTCATCACCGGCACGCTGAACACCTATTATTACTCGAAGAACGCGCCGGCGATCTTCCGCGCGATCATTGACCAGAACAAGTATCCGACGACCGGCGATACGATCCTCGAAGAGACCGTCTCCGTCGCGGGCATCCGGAAAGCCCTGTACATGATCGAGTATATCTGGATGCACGGCCAGGCGCCGAAGGAATTCCCGGCATCGTATCCGACGAAGGCATGACGAAAGGACCGTTTTGATTCCTGAACATTATTTGGAGGGATAACATGGCTTCCACAACAAAAGCAGCCCTGAAAAATAAAAAGAATCAAGTGACCTTTTTCGAGAAGCTCGGCAAGGCGTTTTCCGATTTCGGAAAGCGCTTCGTCGACGGATCGCTGGGAACCAAGCTTTCGCATTTTATTTTCGGGGCAGGCAACATCTATCACAAACAGTATATCAAGGGCCTGCTTTTCCTGCTGCTGCAGGTGGGCATCCTCGCGCTGATGATATTCTGCCCGTCCATCAACGGAACGCCGTACGGCTGGAAGGCGCTGGTCAACCTGAATCTGAAGAACGTCTCGGAGGGCGGTGATTTCGATCCCGCGACCGGTTCGTTCACGGTCGGCTCCGACTGCAAGCTGATGGTGCTGTTCGGCTTCGTCACGATCGCGATGATCGTGATCTACTTCCTGATCTGGAACATGAACATCGCCTCGTCCTACAAGGCGGACATGGACAAGAAGGTCGGCAAGAAGCCCACGACTTTCAGAGAGGATCTGAGAGAGCTGCTTGACGGCAAGTTCCACGTGCTGATGCTGACGCCGACCTGCATCGCGGCGGCGGTCTTCACGGTCCTGCCGACGATCTTCATGATCGCGCTCGCGTTCACGACCTACAGCACACCGGACATGAACGACCTCGGCACGAACCTGTTCCACTGGAACGGCCTCCAGAACTTCCGCGCGGTCTTCACCGGCGAAGGCTCGCTCGGTTTCGAGATCAAGAACCGCTTCCTGCCGGTCCTCGGCTGGACGTTCGTCTGGGCGATCTTCGCGACGCTGACCTGCTATTTCGGCGGCATCGTCCTGGCGCTCCTGATCAACAAGAAGGGCCTGAAGGGCAAGAAGATCTTCAGAACGGTCTTCATCTTCACGATCGCCGTTCCGCAGTTCATTTCGCTGCTGGCCGTCCGTAACCTCCTGGGCGAATACGGCCCGGTCAACCAGACGCTGAAGGATCTCGGCTGGATCACCGAATCGATCGGCTTCCTGGGCCTGCGGCCATCCGACAGTGAGCGGCTGGCCAAAGTCATGGTCATCATCATCAACATGTGGGTAGGCATCCCGTACACGATGCTGATGACTTCGGGCATCCTGATGAACATCCCGGCAGACCTGTACGAGGCGGCCCGCGTCGACGGCGCTTCCACGCTGAAGATGTTCGCCAAGATCACACTGCCGTACGTCATCTTCATCACGACGCCGTACCTGATCTCCAGCTTCATCGGGAACATCAACTCGTTCAACACGATCTTCCTGCTGACGGGCGGCGGACCGACCTACACCGGCTACCAGGCGGGCGGCACAGACCTGCTGGTCACCTGGCTGTACAAGGTCACGATCGATCAGGGCATGTACAACACGGGTGCTGTCATCGGTATCTTCACCTTCATCATCACCGCGACCATTACGCTGATCACGTACCGGCGCAGTAAGGCTTACAATGAGGAGGACACTTTCCAATGAGTACAACCGGTAACAAGAAAAAGGTCAGAAGCCAGTCCAGGAACCGCAGGGTCAGCCTGGGCGCCACCTATACGATACTGGTCATTCTCGGGATCATCTGGCTCGTTCCGCTGATCTGGATCGTCCTTTCGGCGTTCCGCTGCGAGTACCAGCCGGACGGTACGTTCATTGGCCGTGTCACCAGCAACTTCATTCCGAGGGCCTTCGGCCTGAAAAACTTCAAGGACCTGTTCACGGCGAGCTATTACGGCGTTCCGCGCGCGTTCCCGAGATGGATGCTGAACACCCTGATCATCGCGGTCATCGACTGCATCATCTCGACGTTCCTTGTCCTGTCGGTCGCTTACTGCATGTCCAAGCTGAAGTTCAAGCTCCGCAAGGCGTTCATGAACATCACGATGATCATCGGCCTGTTCCCGGGCTTCATGAGCATGATCGCGATCTACTTCCTGCTGAAGTCGATCGGCCTGACCGGCAACCCGAGTCATCCCGAATACTCCGTGATCGGCCTGATCCTCGCTTACAGCGCGGGCGCCGGCATGGGCTTCCAGATCGCGAAGGGTTTCTTCGACGTCATCCCGAATGCCCTGGTCGAGTCCGCGAAGCTGGACGGCTGCACGAACTTCAAGATCTTCCGGCAGATCATCCTGCCGCTCGCGAAGCCGATCATCATCTACCAGGCACTGATGAGCTTCACCGGCCCGTGGATGGACTTCATTTTCGCGAAGGTCATCATCGGCGCGGACAACG
>JAGDBR010000203.1 GCA_017958935.1 Lachnospiraceae bacterium
ATCAGCGACGGGAATGCATGGAGCTTGGTAAAGATGATCAGGAAAAGCATGACCACGATACCGATCGCCATTGCCAATACAGGATTAAGCATAATTTTCCTCCTTACTTTAATGCTTTAATCTCTTCTATGTCCACGCCTTTCGGCGTTAAGACCTCAGATGACAGGGCAGAGACAGAAGATGTCCATGGACCCGTAGTAGCCCAGGGCTTCATTGTTCGTCATCCGGCCGTTGAGGACCTCGATCAGCAGTTCGAAGGCTTCCTCGCCGACTTCCTCGATCGTCGCTTCGCCGGCAATGATCCGGCCCGCGTTCAGGTCCATGTCGTGCTTCATGTGCTCGAAGGTGTTCGGGTTGCCGCAGATCTTGATGACCGGCATCGACGGGAAGCCCTGCGGGGCGCCGTGCCCTGTCGAGAACATCATGACCTGTGCGCCGGTCGCGGCCATGCCGGTCAGGATCTCGGGCTCTCTGCCCGGCGAATCCTTGATCCAGAGGCCTTTCTTGCCGTCCGCCCTGTCGCAGTACTCCAGCACGCCCTGGATGGGGCGGTGGCCGGACTTCACGATCGCACCGAGACTCTTCTCCTCGATGGAGCTTAAGCCGCCCGCGATGTTGCCGGGGGTCGGCTGGCCGCCGCGCATGTCTTCGCCGATGGCCATCGCGCGCTGTTCCATTTCGTTGACGATCTGGTAGATGCGCTGTCCGACGGGGCCGTTCTCGCCGCCGACCGCACGCCGGGCGAGGATGTGCTCGCCGCCCAGGAATTCGGTCGTCTCGCCGAAGATGACGGTCGCGCCGAGGTCGACGAGTTTGTCGGCCACGTAGCCGATGACGCAGTTGGAAGCCATGCCGCTCGTCGTGTCGGACGCGCCGCACTTGATCGCCATCGTGACCTCCGAGATGTCGGCGGTGACGCGCTGCTGGCCGGAAATCTCCTTGACCATGCGCTGCGCGGCATCGATGCCGGCCTGGATCGCGCGGCTCGTGCCGCCGAGTTCCTGGATGCGGATGATCTCGCAGGGTTTTCCGGTCGCGCGGATCTCTTCGACGATGCGCTCATGGTCGGTGCCTTCGCAGCCGAGGCTGACGATCAGCGCCGCGCCCACGTTCGGGCTCTGGCCGAGGTTCGACAGCGTATCCGTCACGCGCTTTAAGTCCAGCGGGAGCTGGCAGCAGCCCTGGTGATGGAAGTAGCCGATCGTGCCCTGGACCTGACGGACGATCGCCTGTCCGACGTCGTTCGCGCAGATGACGCTCGGGATGACCGCTACAAGGTTACGTGCGCCGATTTTTCCGTCGGGACGGCGATACCCCTGAAAAGTATAACCCATGGTCAGTCCTCCTTACAGATCGCCTCTGCCGCGGAGCGCCTTCATATTGTGTACGTGGACGTAATCGCCCTTTTTGATGTCGACGTCGGCCTGGCCGATCGACTCGCCGTACTTCATGATGTGCTCGCCCGCAGCGATGTCGGTGACCGCGATCTTGTGTCCGTACGGGATGTCCGAATGGACGGTGATCAGGTCTTTGTTGCCTTTTTTGTCCTGGACCTCGACTTCGGTGCCGGCGGTGACGTCGTTCGCGAAGATCGTGGCCACATTGTCCAGGTCATCCACGCGGAGCGCAAGCTTGCGTTCCTTCTGCGGCGCTTCCTTCTCTTCGGGCGCTGCGGTCTCTTCCTTCACGGCCAGGACCGAGACGCCGTCCGGGATGACGACGACCTGCGCGTCCTTCCCCATCATTTCGTAAGCCATCGCAAGGGCTTCGTCCGGGGTGGAAGCGGGGATCATGTTCGCCTTGCGGACGAGGTCATGATCGAGGTAGGTCGTGACGAGGATCACGCGGTGCTTTTTCAGGATGCGGGAGTAGATCTGCGCGCACCACTGCTCGGAGATGCTCTCCTTCGGCGGGATTTTCGACAGGTAGCTGTCGATCTCGTCGATGGTGCCCATGACGATCAGTTTTTCAAAGTGCGTGCCGCCCATGCCGTCCACGCAGCTGCAGCACATGATGATGACGCCGCCGTCCTTGCAGCAGGCCTCGGCCGTCGCGACGGCCTTCGGGCTCTGGTACAGGTTCTGGTCCAGCGGGTAGCCGCCGTTCGAGGTCACGACGATGTCGCCGGTGATGCCCGGGCACTGCGCCAGCGAACGGACGAATTCGACGCCCTTCTCATGGGCTTCTTCCATGTCGCCCGCGAACGAGGCGATGACTTTTTTCTCCGAATTCAGCGCCACGTTCAGGATGAAGGCCAGGTGCACGGCACGCGCCGCGTAGACCATGTCTTCGTGGATCGGGTTGTGCTCCAGAACGCCGGTGGTGGAGAAGGGGCTCGCGATCGCCTTGTAGGAATGGTTCTCATTGACGGTCGCCGCGTTGCAGATGCCGGGCAGGACGCTCTTGCGTCCGCCGGAGAAGCCTGCGAAGAAATGCGGCTCAATGAAGCCTTCCGCGATCAGCAGGTCGCAGTCGAGCGCGGCCTTGTTCACCCAAAGCTCGGCGCCGGAGGGAAGGGTGCAGACGAATTCGTGCTGATCCTTCTCGAATGCCTTGTTGACGACGATCTTCTCGTTGTCGACGATCGCGTCGCCGAACATCCGGCGCTGTTCCTCCTCCGTCGTCGGACGGTGAAGGCCGGTCGCGATCAGGATCGTGATGTCGGCGTCGGGGCTGCCCTCGCGGATCTCCTTCAAGAGGATCGGCAGAGTCAGTTTGCTCGGGACGGCGCGGGTATGGTCGCTCGTGATGAGCGTGACCTTTTTCTTGCCGCGCGCCAGTTCGCGAAGTCTGGGCGATCCGATCGGATTCGCCAGGGATTCTTCCACCAGCTCCTTCTCGGTCTTTCCTGCGTTGAACTCGTCTGTTCCGGAGTAGATGACTGCTTTCAGATTTTCTTCCGCTACGTGCAGATCCAGGTGGGAGGTGTAGTAGGGAATCTGAATCGTTTTCATGTTCAGTTCGTCCTCCTTTGACAAGAGTGTTGTATATTGTATACATTACACCCATTTGCCCTTACAGTCAAGGAAGATTTCACAAAGTTTTCACATTTTACAGGGCAGAACTGTAGCTATCTTGCACAAAAAAAGCCTCACGGCCGGGCTGCGTGCGTTGACCGGCAGCCCGGCCGCAAGACCGGGATCATATGAACATTTTCCGCCGGATCCATTCCCGGAACCGGGCGTTCCCGCCGAGGATCAGGACGGTCGCCCCGAGCACGAGGAGCGGGATCGTCGCGTACCAGGACCAGACCGGCAGGAAGCTCCCCGTCCGGTAGTGCGCGACAAGGATGTCGATGAACGCTGGCAGCAGCCCGATCGCGAGGATCGACCAGCCGAGCTTTCCGACGCGGCCCATGCCTTTCCGCCGGATGATGAAGGACAGGATCAGCACGACGCCGCCGGAAAGGACGGTGACGGGCAGGGCGATCTGCTGGAACCATGACAGCCCGTCCGTTAAGGCTGCGATCAGCAGCAGGAGGAGCGCCACGGCCAGGATGTCGGCCAGTACGTAGACGTAGACCTTTCTCCCCGGATACAGGAGCGGCACGAGGACGATCGTGAAGAAACAGATCTCCGCGCCGAGCACGTAGAAGCTCCACGTCATGTCGACGGAAGAGGAGAACAGGCTGATCAGCGCCGTCACGATGAAGGGGATCAGCAGCAGCCCGAAGATCAGGAAGATGATGAACTTCCGGTTCAGGCGGCTGCCCTGCGCCTCGGCCAGCCGGTCGAGGTTCATCGGCTCATGCTTGCTTTCGCGGTAAGGATCGATGACCTTCGTGTGGCAGAGCGGGCATTCTTTTTCATAATCGGCGAGTTCGACGCCGCAGCGTACGCAATAGGACATGTCAGTCGCCTCCGTTGCTTTCGATGAAGACGTGGAGACCCATTTTCCGGAGCACCGTGAAGAAGAGGCGCTCGGTCTCGGTCTCCCGGATGTTGCGGGTGAAATTGATGACGGTCCGTCCGTTGCAGGACGCGACCGCGCAGCTGGTCAGCGGGGAAGCCGCCCTTCCCAGCATGAATTCGAAGCGCTCGACGTATTCGCCCATGCCTTCCGGCAGGTCCACGCAGCCGAGATTCGAGATCTGGGACGCGAAATACTTCTCGCCCTGGGAATGGTAAACGAGCCGCATGATCGGGTTCTTGATGAAGAGCGGGATCACGCGGATGACCGGGTTCCGCTCGTCCGCGACGTTCGCGGAGATGCGGGCCTGCAGCTCGCGCGCGTTCAGGTGGAGCGAGAGCGAATGGCTGACCTGGTGCAGGATCTCTTCGAAGGAATAGTGCCCGAGGCTGCCGTCGATGCCGGTGTTCACGTAAGAGGAAAAGTTCCTGAGCGTCCTGCTCGGCAGGAACCGGCGCAGGTTCAGCGGCACGGAGACCTTGACGAACTGCGCGCGCTTCCGTTTGCTCGGCTCGGCCTGCTGCTGTTCGTGGCAGGCGTACAGGAGCAGGGCGGAGAGGAAGGCCGTGACGGTGACGCCGTATTCGTGCGCCTTGTTCGTCAGATCGTCCGACGAGACCGTCCCGGAAATGATCATGAGCCGGTTCGCGCTCACGCGGGTCGACGGCACGCGGTAGGAGAACGCCTCCTTCCGGCCGATGATCGACCGCGTGGCATAGCGCTGGAAGCTGTCCTCGTATTCCTCCTCCTTCGGCGCCTCCGCGCAGGAGAAGACCTGCTTCGCCGGGGAAAAGTCTTTCCCGTACTTCAGCCGGAGGTATTCGTTGATCAGGGAGAGGAAAAAGACGGTGCCGCCCGTGCCGTCCGTGATCGTGTGGAAGAACTCGACGGCGACGCGGTTCTTGTAATACAGGAGCCGGTACAGGAAGCGCCGGTTCTCGAAGGCGGACAGCTTCTGCATCGGGTTGTAGGTGTCTTCGTGGATCGGCGGGGCGCCGTCCATGCGCTCCAGATAATACCAGAAAAGGCCGGGACGCAGACGGCAGGAAAAGACGGGAAACCGCTTCAGAGCGTTTTCCTGCGCCTTCTCGAGCACGCCGGGGTCGACGGCCTCGTTCAATGTGATACAGAGCCGGAACATGGCGGCCCAGCTCCGCGTCTGCGCAGCCGGGTAGATCTTCGCCGCATTGTCCAGCTTAAACCATTTCTGCATACGAAAGCTTCCCCACTTCCGTCCGTAAAGTTCAGCGGTTGACGACGTTGACAGGGGCGCCGCCGAGATAAGCCTGCAGGTTCGCGACGGCAATGTCCATCAGGCGCTGCCGGGATTCCTTCGGCGCCCAGGAGATGTGCGGCGTGATCAGGCAGTTCTTCGCCTTCAGCAGGATGTTGTCCGGAAGGATCGGCTCGGTCGAGACGACGTCCAGGCCGGCGCCGGCGACCTTGCCGGACTCCAGCGCGTCATACAGGTCCTGCTCTACGATCAGCGGACCGCGGGAGTTGTTCAGGATCATGACGCCGTCCTTCATCTTGGCGATGTTCTCTTTGCAGATGATGCCCTGGGTCGACGGGAAGAGCGGGCAGTGGAGCGAGATCACGTCGGACTGCGCCAGCAGCGCGTCGAGCTCCACGTACTGTGCGATCTCGCGGCCCGCGTCGCTTTCATAGGAATCATGCGCGAGCACGTTCATGCCGAACGCCTTCGCGATGCGGCCGACGGCCTGACCGATGCGGCCGAAGCCGACGATGCCCATCGTCTTGCCGGCCAGCTCGATCAGCGGATAATCCCAGAAGCAGAAATCCGGGCAGGCGGACCAGCGGCCCTCGTACACGGCGTCGCTGTGGCGCTGCACGTGGTGGCAGAGCTCCAGGAGCAGGGCGAATGCGAACTGCGCGACCGCGGCGGTGCCGTAGGTCGGGATGTTCGTCACGACGATGCCCTTTTCGCGGCAGGTGTTCACGTCCACGACGTTGTAGCCGGTCGCGAGCACGCCGACGTACTGCATCTTTTTGCAGCGGTCGAGCACGTATTTTGTCAGAGGGGTCTTGTTCGTGATGACGATCTCGGCATCGCCGATGCGCCGCGCGATCTCGTCCGGCTCGCCGACCGGCGTCCGGTCGTAGACCGTCAGTTCTCCCAATGCCTTAAAGCCGTCCCAGCTCAGATCGCCGGGGTTTTCCGTATAGCCGTCCAGGATAACGATTTTCATGAGAAGCTCCTCTTTCAGAATGATGCCGGCCGCGGCCGGTCCATTGCCATCTTACCACAACCGGGGCGTGAATTCAAGGCATCCGCGTACTTGACCTGCACTTTCATCGGCGGTATGATATCATCAGGATAGAATAGACCCGCACGGAGGTGTAACATGGCAAAAGTGATCGATCTGACCCACATTCTGGATCCGAAGAAGGCGCAGCGCAAGTTTCAGGTAGAAACGATCGGCGCCGATGAAGTCAACCACAACGTCGTCCGCATGGAAGGCCAGTGGTACATCATGTCGGACATCCACATGGTCTCGCACATCGGGACCCACATCGAAGTCCCCTATCATCTGTTCAAAGACGCGTACGATCTGGCCGACATGCCGATCGACGCTTATTACGGCGAAGCCTGCGTACTGGATTTCTCGGACATCCAGGAACGCGTGCCGATCACGCTCGACATCGCAAAGGCGGCCGCCGAGAAAGCCGGCGGCATCCGCGAGGGCGACATCGTGCTCTGCAACCTCGGCTTTGCGGACCGCTACGGCACGCCCGAATACGGGAACAGCCCCTATTTCTCGACGGAAGCGATCGAGTTCCTCGCGACCTCCGGCATGAAGATGATGGGCGTGGACGCCGGCGGCGTCGAGATCCCG
>JAGDBR010000204.1 GCA_017958935.1 Lachnospiraceae bacterium
ATGCCCTGCCCGGGAACGGCGGCATCGCCCGGGACGCCGAATGCGTGAACATCAAGGCAACGGACATTGAAGGCCAGGTCGCGTTCGCGAAGACGCACGACGTGGATTTCGCGATCGTGACGCCGGACGATCCCCTGGTCCTCGGCGCGGTCGACGCGCTGGAAGAGGCGGGGATCCCCTGCTTCGGTCCGGACAAGAAGGCGGCCGTCATCGAGGGCAGCAAGATCTTCTCGAAGAACCTGATGAAAAAATACGGCATCCCGACCGCGGCGTACGAGACGTTCGACGACATGGGGGAAGCCCTGCGGTATCTGGAGACCGCGCCTATCCCGATCGTCGTGAAGGCGGACGGGCTCGCGCTCGGCAAGGGCGTGACGGTCGCGTTCACGCGCGAAGAAGCCGCCGCGGCCGTGCGGGACGCGATGGAAGGCCTGAAGTTCGGGCAGAGCGGCGCGCGCCTGGTCATTGAAGAATATCTCGAAGGACCGGAGATCTCGGTCCTGTCCCTGACGGACGGCGAGACGCTGCTACCGCTCGCGTCCTCGATGGATCACAAGGCCGCATGGGACGGCGACAAGGGGCCGAACACCGGCGGCATGGGCACGATCGCGCCGAACCCGTTCTATACGGAGGCGGTCGCCGAGCGGTGCATGAAGGAGATCTTCCTGCCGACGGTCGCGGCCATGAAGGCGGAAGGCCGCCCGTTCAAGGGCTGCCTCTATTTCGGCCTGATGCTGACGAAGGACGGGCCGAAGGTCATTGAATACAACTGCCGTTTCGGCGACCCGGAGACCCAGGTCGTGCTGCCGTTGTTAAAGAGCGATCTGCTGAAGCTGATGCTCGCGGTGCGCGACGGGCGGCTCTCGAAACTGAAGGCAGAGCAGAAAGAAGGCGCGGCGGCCTGCGTCGTCATGGCGTCCGACGGGTATCCCGGGTCCTATGAAAAGGGCTATGAGATCACGATCCCGGAAGACCTGCAGGAGGACGTTTACGTGGCCGGCGCTGCGTTGAAGGACGGGAAGCTCGTCACGAGCGGCGGGCGCGTGCTCGGCGTGTGCGCACAGGCGAAGGACCTGAAGACCGCGCTTTCGGAGGCGTATGCGAAGGTGGAGCGGATCCGCTTCGGCAACGCGTACTGGCGGAAGGACATCGGTCACCGCGCGCTCGAAATATCGGAACAGAACTGACCGGCGGCCCGCGTGATGCGGGCCGCGGTTCCCTTGCGGAAAGATGAAACCGGATCGGGGAGAATACCTGGTTTACCGTATTTTTGTGGAGAAAAAGGCAGGCTTCGGGCACGAAGCCGAGACGCTGAAGACGGAAGCGCGCGAGCTGCTGGGCATGAAGGGGCTGAAGAAGCTCAGGGTGCTGAACTGCTACGACGCGGAAGACCTTTCGGAGGAACTGTTCGGGCTTGCGGTCCGGACGGTCTTCTCGGAGCCGCAGGTCGACGACGCCTTTGACGCGGCAGACCTTTCCGGCGCGTACGCGTTCGCCGTCGAATACCTGCCCGGCCAGTTCGACCAGCGCGCGGACTCCGCGGCGCAGTGCATCCAGATCATCTCGCAGGGCGAACGCCCGCTCGTACATTCGATGAAGGTGTACGCCTTGTACGGAAAATGCTCCGAAGCGGAGATCGCCGCGTTCAAGCGCCACGTGATCAATCCGGTGGAAGCGCGCGAGGCATCGCTCGAGAAGCCGGAAACGCTGCGGATCCTTTACGAGACGCCGGATTCCGTGCAGGTCCTCGATGGCTTCACGGCGCTGGACGAACAGGGACTCGCGGCCTTCGTGAAGACCTACGGGCTTGCGATGGACGAGCGGGACATTGCGTGCTGCCGGGATTATTTCCTGTCGGAGAAGCGCGATCCCACGCTGACCGAGATCCGCATGCTCGACACGTACTGGTCGGATCACTGCCGGCACACGACGTTCCTGACGAAGCTGACAGACGTGAAGATCGAGGATCCGGAGATCGAAAAGACCTGGAAGCAGTATCTTTCCCTGCGGGAGCGCCTGAACGACCGGAAGCCGGTCTGCCTGATGGATCTTGCGACGATCGCGGTGAAGGAACTGAAGAAGCGCGGCGCCCTGAACAAACTGGACGAATCCGAGGAGATCAACGCCTGCACGGTCAAACTGTCGGTCGACGTCGACGGACGGGACGAGCCCTGGCTGCTCCTCTTCAAGAATGAAACACACAATCACCCGACGGAGATCGAGCCGTTCGGCGGCGCGGCGACCTGCATCGGCGGCGCGATCCGCGACCCTCTTTCCGGCCGGGCCTACGTTTACGGCGCGATGCGCGTGACCGGTGCGGCGGACCCGACGCGGCCGCTGTCCGAGACCTTGCCCGGCAAGCTTCCGCAGCGCACGATCGTGCGGCAGGCGGCGGCAGGCTATTCGTCGTACGGCAACCAGATCGGCCTCGCGACCGGCCTGGTCGACGAGATCTACCACCCGGGCTATGCCGCGAAACGCATGGAGATCGGCGCGGTCATTGCCGCGGCGCCGGAAGAGAACGTGCGGCGCGAGCGGCCGGAGCCGGGCGACGTCGTGATCCTGTTAGGCGGTGCGACGGGCCGCGACGGCATCGGCGGCGCGACGGGCTCGTCGAAAGCGCACAATACGCATTCGGTCGAGACCTGCGGCGCGGAGGTCCA
>JAGDBR010000018.1 GCA_017958935.1 Lachnospiraceae bacterium
AGTGCGGTTCCGTGCATCTTTCGCAGGATCCGGATACGCTGGACACCTGGTTCTCGTCCGCTTTGTGGCCGTTCTCGACGCTCGGCTGGCCGGACAAGACGCCGGAGATGGATTATTTCTAACCGACGGACACGCTGGTCACGGGCTATGACATCATCGGATTCTGAGTCAGCCGCATGATCTTCTCGGGACTCGCCTACACGGGCGACATCCCGTTCAATAACGTGTACATCCACGGCCTCGTGCGCGACGCGCTGGGCCGCAAGATGTCGAAATCCCTCGGGAACGGCATCGATCCGCTGGAGGTCATCGACCGGTACGGCGCGGACGCGCTGCGCATGACACTGCTGACCGGCAATGCGCCCGGAAACGACATGCGCTTCTCGACCGAGCGCGTCGAAGCGTCGCGCAACTTCGCGAACAAGCTCTGGAACGCGACGCGTTTCATCCTGATGAACGCGGAGAAGCACCCGGCGCCGGACGTGATGCCGGAGAACATCACGCAGGCCGACAAGTGGATCCTGTCGCGCGTCAACGAGGTCGTCCGCGACGTGACCGAGAACATGGAGCGCTTCGAGCTCGGCATTGCGCTGCAGAAGGTCAGCGACTTCACCTGGGACGAATTCTGCGACTGGTATATTGAAATGGTGAAGCCGCGGTTATATAATGAGCACGACGAGACGAAGGACGCGGCGATGTGGACGCTGTTCCATGTGCTGACCATCGTCCTGAAGCTGCTGCACCCGTACATTCCGTTCATTACCGAAGAGATCTTCACGGGCATCCAGGACCGCGAGGCCTCGATCATGGTCTCCGACTGGCCCGTGTTCGAAGAAGCGCTGCAGTTCCCGGAGGACGAGAAGGCCGTGGCCGTCATCAAGGAAGCCGTCCGCGCGATCCGCGCGCTGCGCACCGAGATGAACGTCGCCCCGTCGAGGAAAGCAAAGGTCTTCGTGATCTCCGAAAATCCGGAGATCCGCAACGTGTTCACGTCCTCGGAAGCGTTCTTCGCGACGCTGGCGTACGCGAGCGAAGTCGAAGTCCGCGCGGACAAGACGGGCGTCGGCGAAAAGGCCGTCTCCGCCGTGACCGCCGACGCGGTGCTGTACATGCCGCTCGAGGACCTCATCGACATCGCGAAAGAGATCGAACGGCTGAATAAGGAAAAAGAGCGCCTGACCAATGAACTGAGACGGTCCGAAGCCATGCTGTCGAACGAAAAGTTCCTCTCCAGGGCGCCGGAAGCGAAGGTCAGGGAAGAACAGGAAAAGAAGGCAAAGTACGAAACGATGCTTTCCCAGATCGAGGAGCGTTTACGGACGCTGTAAGGAAACGGTTATGGCAGGATTTGATTACGATAAGATCCAGAGCGAGATCGAGAGCGCCGTCAAGGGCTTCAAGGGGATCGTGGATTCCGCGAAGACCATGATGCAGAAGGGCGCCTGGCAGCCGCCGCAGCTTTACAAAAAGACCGAGAACGAGCTGTCCACGAACCGCGTGAAGAGCTCCATCGGCTACGGCCTGGCCCTCGCGGGCGGCACGATCGCGCTGCTGGCGGGCACCGGCGTGATGGCCGGCGGCCTGATCTTCGGCACGGTCGGGACGATCATTGCCGGCGGCGTCATGATCGCGGCGGGCATCCCGATGGGCGTCGAAGGCACGAAGGGCAAGAACCGCGTCGAGCGTTTCAAGAACTACGTCTCGGTGATCGGCAGCAAGACGACGACCTCCCTGAAGGCGCTGTCGGAGCAGACCGGCAGATCGATCGACTATCTGAAGAACGACCTGAAGGACATGATGACCCGGCGCTATTTCATGCAGGGCCATTTCACCGACGACGAGAGCGAACTGATCACGTCGGACGAGACGTACCAGTACTACCGCAGGGCGCAGGACAGGCTCATTGCCGAGCAGAAGGAGAACGCCGCGAAGGATAAGTCCCTGAAGGCCTCCGGCCTGACGGAGCTGGGCATCTCGATCGTCAAGGAAGGGGAAGAGTACATCCGCCGCATCCATCAGGCGAACGACGAGCTGCCGGGCGAGGAGATCTCCGAGAAACTCGACACGCTGGAGAACACGATCCGCCGCATCCTGCAGGAACTGAAGACCCAGCCCGACAAGGCGTACGAGCTCCGTAAGCTGATGAATTACTATCTGCCGACGACGTGGAAGCTCATCAACTCCTACCAGGAGATCTACAACGAGCCCGTGAAGACGCCGCAGATGGAGAAGACGCAGAAGGAGATCGAGACGACGCTCGACACGATCAACGACGCGTTCATCAAGCTGCTGGACCAGATCTTCCAGAACAAGGTCATCGACCTGACGAGCGACATGTCCGTGCTGAACACGATGCTCAGGATGGACAACCTGGTCAGCGACCTGAACGGCGCGAAGGCGAAGAAGGGAAAGAAAGAGCCCTCCGCAGAAGATTGAAAATTGATCATTCAATTTCACAAATAAAAAGGAGAAAAAGCAATGGCTGAAAACGAAAACACGATCCACCTCGGTGAAGATGTGAAGACCACGATCCACCTGGGCGAAGAGATCAAGGAAGAAGTCAAGGACACGCTGGATCTCGACGTGGATGATTCCATGCTGAACGACGCGGAGAAGGAAGAAGTCAGCAATTACGCTGCGACCATCGACCTTCACGACACGCAGGCGATCATCCAGTACGGCACGGGCGTCCAGAAGAAGATGGCCGAGTTCTCTCAGACCACCCTGGACCAGGTCCGCACGAAGGACCTCGGCGAGATCGGCGACCTGCTGTCGACCGTCGTGACCGAAGTCAAGGGCTTCGACGCTTCCACCGAGACGAAGGGCTTCCTGGGCCTCTTCAAGCGTACCACGGGCAAGCTGGCCACGATCAAGGCGCGTTACGACAAGGCGGACAACAACATCACCGCGATCTGCAACAGCCTTGAGAACCATCAGGTCACCCTCCTGAAGGACGTCGCGACCCTGGACCAGATGTACGAACTGAACCTGAACTCCTACAAGGAGATCACGATGTACATCCTGGCCGGCAAGCAGCGCCTGGAGGAAGTCCGCAACGGCGAACTGAAGGAACTGCAGAAGAAGGCGGAAGAGACCCTTCGTCCGGAAGACGCGCAGGCCGCGAAGGATCTGGCGGATCAGTGCGACCGCTTCGAGAAGAAGCTGTATGACCTGAACCTGACCCGCACGATCTCCCAGCAGACCGCGCCGCAGATCCGGCTTTTACAGAACTCCGACACGCAGATGGCCGAGAAGATCCAGTCCGTGATCGTCAACACGATCCCGCTCTGGAAGAACCAGATGGTCATCGCGCTGGGCATCGCGCATTCGACGGAAGCGATCGAAGCGGAGAACGCCGTAACGAACGCGACCAACGAGCTGCTGAAGAAGAACGCGGAGAACCTGCACCAGGCGAGCGTTTCCGCTGCGAAGGCCAACGAGCGCGGCATCGTGGACCTGGAGACCCTGAAGCAGACCAACCAGACGCTGATCAATACGCTGGACGACGTCATGAAGATCCAGAAGGAAGGCCGTGCGGCACGGCAGTCGGCGGAGACCGAGCTGAGACGCATGGAAGACGAGCTGAAGCAGAAGCTCATCGATATGAGCCGCCGCTAAAGCGGTCCCAAGCACCGCAAAAAAGAGTCAATAATTCCGCTTGCATTTTACTGCGGGCTGTGTTATACTCTTACAGTTTGAATAAGTGGATATTCCGCTGTACTGTAAACGG
>JAGDBR010000205.1 GCA_017958935.1 Lachnospiraceae bacterium
ATGAGAACGACATTGTCCTGGTCAAGGAGCTTACTGATGAAACGGAGGCGGATCTGAAGACGATCGCGGAGACGATCGTGGACATGGTGAATACGGAAGCGCTTTCGAACGTGCATGTCTCTTTCGGCAGAGTGGGCGATGAGATCCGCAAGGTCTCGAATTCCTTCAAGGAAGCGAAGCTTGCGATGTCTGTCGGGAAGATCTTCAACAGTGACCAGGATGTCTATTCCTATACGAGCCTGGGCATCGGACGTCTGATCTACCAGCTTCCGATCCCGATGTGCCGGATGTTTATCGAAGAGATCTTCAAGGACCAGTCTCCGGAGGATTTCGACGAGGAGACGCTGACGACGATCTCCCAGTTCTTCGAAAACAATCTGAATGTTTCCGAGACCTCCAGACAGCTCTACATCCACCGCAATACGCTGGTATACCGGCTGGATAAGCTGCAGAAGAACACGGGCCTGGACCTTCGTATTTTTGACGACGCGATCATGTTCAAGATCGCGCTGATGGTCGTGCGGTACATGCACTACATGGAGAACCAGGAGTAACGGCAGCCTATGGATGACAGAAAAGAAAGCGGCCTTTCCGGAAAGGGCGGGGTCCTGCTGGGGGCGGTCGGCGGCTTTTTGTGCGCGCTGATCCTCGCGGGGATCCTGTTCGTCATCGTCTGGTTCGCGGCAGGCGGCTCGCTGAAGCCGTCGCCCGTACCCGTCCCGACGCCGTCGGGCGAAGGCGATTCCGGCCGCGTCGTGTCCGACGCGCTGGAGCAGAAGCTGGAAATGGTGCGCGGCTACATTGAGAACGGGTTCCTGTTCGACTATGAAGACGCCGACTTCGATTCGGCGATCGTCAAGGGCTACGTGAACGAGCTCGGCGATCCGTACACGGTCTACTATACCAAGGAAGAGCTCGACGCGATGAACGAGAGCATGAGCGGCACGTTCTACGGGATCGGCGTCATGATCACGCTGACCCAGGACCTGTCGCAGGTGCTGGTGCTGCAGGCGTACGAAGAGTGCCCGGCGTATCAGGCGGGTATCCGGGACGGCGACATCATCACGGCCGTCAACGGCGAATCCATCGCCGGCAAGGACCTGGACTACGTCGTCACGCTGGTGCGCGGCGAGCTGGGCACGACGGTGGACATCACGGTGCTGCGCGCAGGCACGGAGCATACGTTCAAGGTCACGCGCGCCGAAGTGCAGGCGCACTCTCTGGAGTACGAAATGCTCGATAACGGCGTCGGCTACATCCAGATGATCTCTTTCACGGAGGTGCTGCCCGGACAGCTGAAATCGGCCATTTCCGACCTTCAGAAGCAGGGTTTGAAGGCACTGATCTTCGACCTGCGCTCGAACGGCGGCGGCCTGCTCTCCGCAGTCGTGGACATCTGCGATTACCTGCTGCCCGCGGGCATCATCACCTATACCGAGGACGTGCACGGGAAGCGCACGGAGTACCGCTCGGGCGCGTCCGCGAAGCTGGACGTCCCGGCCGTGGTGCTGACGGACGGCTATACGGCTTCGGCCTCCGAGATCTTCACGGCGGCGCTGCAGGACTACGGCGCAGCGAAGGTGTTCGGCGGGAAGACCTTCGGCAAGGGCATCGTCCAGGTCATGTACACCTTCCCGGACGGCACCGGCCTGAAGTACACGGAATCCCGGTATTACACGCCGAAGGGCATCTGCATCCACGGGGACGGCATCATGCCGGACCACGTGCAGGAAGACGACCCGGAGACCGAGAACGACGAACTGATCGAGGCGGCTTCGGCCTTCCTCCTTCAGGGACAGTAAGAAATACGGCACGTACGCCGGCGGGCATCCGGAAGACGGGACTGCCGGAAGGAACGACACGTCAGGGGCGGTTCCCGCCCCTGATTTTATGAGAGGACAGGACCTTGGCGGAATTCAAACTGCACGCACCATACGAACCCATGGGCGACCAGCCGGAAGCGATCGAAAAGCTGGTGGCCGGGTTCAGGCGCGGCAATCAGTTCGAGACGCTGCTCGGCGTCACGGGCTCCGGCAAGACCTTCACGATGGCGAACGTGATCCGCGCGGTCGGCAAGCCCACGCTGATCATTTCCCACAACAAGACGCTGGCGGGCCAGCTCTACAGCGAGATGAAGGAATACTTCCCGGAGAACGCCGTGGAATACTTCGTCTCCTACTACGACTATTACCAGCCGGAGGCCTACGTGCCTTCGACCGACACCTATATCGAAAAGGACTCCTCGATCAACGACGAGATCGACAAGCTGCGCCTGTCCGCGACGATGTCGCTGTGCGAGCGCGACGACGTGATCATCGTGGCCTCGGTGTCCTGCATCTACGGCCTCGGCTCGCCCGTCGACTACAAGAACATGGTCGTCTCGGTGCGCCCGGGCATGCTGAAGGACCGCGACGAAGTCATCCGCGAGCTCGTCCACAACCAGTACGAGCGCGCCCAGCTGGAATTCAAGCGGGGGACCTTCCGGGTCCGCGGCGACGTGCTGGAGATCTTCCCGGCGGAGTCCGGGGACGAGGCGGTCCGGATCGAGTTCTTCGGCGACGAGATCGAGCGGATCTCTTCGTTCGACCCGCTGACCGGCGACGCGCGCGCCGAGCTGCAGCACGCGGCGTTCTTCCCGACTTCGAACTACGTCGTCGAGCATCAGAAGCTGCTGGACGCGACGGTCGAGATCGAGAAGGACCTTGAGATCCGCGTCAATGAATTCAAGCGCGAGAACAAGCTGGTCGAAGCGCAGCGCCTCGACGAGCGCACCCATTTCGACATCGAGATGATGCGGGAGACGGGCTTCTGCTCCGGCATCGAGAACTATACGCGCTATCTGACGGGCCTGCCCGCGGGCGCGCCGCCCTATACGCTGATCGACTACTTCCCCGAGGATTTCCTGATCATCGTGGACGAGAGCCACATCAGCATCCCGCAGCTGAACGGCATGTACCGCGGGAACTACAACCGCAAGCAGACGCTGATCGATTACGGCTTCCGCCTGCCGTCCGCCATGGACAACCGGCCGCTG
>JAGDBR010000206.1 GCA_017958935.1 Lachnospiraceae bacterium
CCGGCGGTCAGCAGCAGCGCGTCGCGATTGCCCGCGCACTCGCCAACGGACCGAAGGTGTTACTGCTGGATGAACCGCTCGCCGCGCTCGACCTCAAGCTTCGCAAGGATATGCAGAATGAACTCAAGTCCATGCAGAAGGCGCTCGGCATCACCTTCATCTACGTCACCCATGACCAGGAAGAAGCGCTGACGATGTCCGATACGGTCGTCGTGATGAACCAGGGCTACATCCAGCAGATGGGCACGCCGGAGTCGATCTACAACGAGCCGGAGAACGCTTTCGTCGCGGACTTCATCGGCGACTCGAACATCATGGACGGCCTGTTCATCCATGACGAGCTCGTGGAGATCTGCGGGCAGCGTTTCGCCTGCGTTGACAAGGGCTTCGGCATCAACAAACCGGTCGACGTCGTGATCCGTCCGGAGGACGTGGATCTTCTGGAGCCCGGCAAGGGCTCGATCGACGGCGTCGTCACGCACCTGATCTTCAAGGGCGTGCATTACGAGATGGAAGTCACGACCCCGGACGGTTTCGAATGGCTCGTCCATTCGACCGATATGTTCCCGGTCGGCATGAAGGTCGGCATCCACGTCGACCCGTTCGACATCCAGATCATGAACAAGCCCGAATCAGAGGACGAGGAGGCCATCGGCGTTGAAGAATAAAAGACAGCTTCTGTCGCTGCCGTACCTCGTCTGGATGATCGGTTTCACGGTCATCCCGCTGGCCCTGATCGGCTGGTACGGCCTGACGACGAAAACAGGCGCATTCACCTTTGACAACGTGACCGCGATCGTCCGCTGGGAACATCTGAAGCCGCTGCTTCTGTCCCTGCTGCCGTCGCTGGTCTCCACGGCGATCTGTCTGCTGATCGCCTATCCGCTCGCGCTGATCTTACGGAAGGCGCACGTGAAGAAGGGCGGCTTCGTGGTCTTCATCTTCATCCTCCCGATGTGGATGAACTCGCTGCTCAGGACCTACGCGTGGCTGAACCTTCTGGACGACGGCGGCGCGGTCTACACGCTGCTGCACATGATCGGCATCGAGGGCAACTTCATCGGCACCTACGGCGCGATCCTGCTCGGCATGGTCTACGACTACCTGCCGTTCATGATCCTGCCGGTCTACAACGCGATGGCCAAGATCGACGACAATACGCTCGACGGCGCGCGGGATCTCGGCGCGAACGAGTGGCAGGTCAACGCGAAGATCATCCTGCCGCTGTCGTTCCCGGGCATCATTTCCGGCATCACGATGGTGTTCGTCCCGTCGCTGACGACCTTCGTCGTCTCCGACCTTCTGGGCGGCCGCAAGATCATGCTGATCGGCAACATCATCGAGCAGGAGTTTTCGACGGCGTCGAACTGGAATCTGGGTTCCGGCCTGTCGCTCGTCCTGATGGTCTTCATCCTGATCTCGATGGCGATCCTGAACAAATACGATAAGACGGGGGAGGGCACGGTACTATGAGCAAGCTGAAAAAGTCCCTCGGCAATTTCTACATGGCCCTCGTCTTCATTTTCCTGTACGCGCCGATCGTCACGCTGATCGTGTATTCGTTCAACGCGGGCAAGGGCCGTAAATGGGCCGGCTTCTCGACCGAATGGTACGTCGAGCTCTTCCAGTCCGACATGATCAAGGACGCGGTCATGAACACGCTTTCGATCGCGCTGCTCTCGGCACTCGCCGCAACGGTCATCGGCGTTGTGACCTGCATCGGCATCCACGCGATGCGCGGCAGGAAGCGCGACATTTACATGGCGCTGAACAACGTGCCGCTGCTGAACTCGGACCTCGTGACGGGCCTGTCCCTGATGCTGGTCTTCATCCTGTTCGGCATCACGTTCGGCTACGGTTCGGTCCTGATCGCGCACATCACGTTCAACATCCCGTACGTGATCCTGTCGGTCCTGCCGAGGCTCCGCCAGATGAATCATTCGATCTACGAAGCCGCTGTCGACCTCGGTGCGAAACCGGTCAAGGCCTTCATGAAGGTCGTCGTGCCGGACCTCATGCCGTCGATCATTTCGGGCTTCATGATGGCGTTCACGATGTCGCTCGACGATTTCATCGTCACGCACTTCACGAAGGGCCCGGGCATCAACACGATCTCGACGCTGATCTATTCGGAGGTGCGCGTCGGCATCAATCCGGCGATGAACGCGCTGTCCGCGATCATGTTCCTGTCGGCGATCGTGCTGCTCGTGCTGACCGAAGTCCGGACCGGCGAGAATAAGGAGTAAGAGTTGAAAAAGATCATCGCAGCGGTGCTGGCGGTCGCGCTGGCAGCCGTTTTCCTGAATTATTACGGGGTATTCTCCCGGGGCGACGACGAATCCGGCAACGTGGTCCGCGTCTACAACTGGGGCGAGTACATCGATGAGGACATCATCGGCGAGTTCGAGGAAGAGACCGGCATCCGGGTCATCTACGACACGTTCTCGACGAATGAGGAAATGTATCCCCGCGTCGAGGCGGATCCTTCGCTCTACGACGTGATCTGCCCGTCCGAGTACATGGTCGAGAAAATGAAGCGGAACGGCCTTCTGCAGGAGATCGACCATGACCGTCTCGAGAACTACGGGAACCTCGGCGAGGTGTACCTGAAGATCCTGGACGAGTTCATCGATCCGGGGAACAAATACATGGTCCCGTACTGCTGGGGCACGGTCGGCATCCTTTACAACACATCGCTCGTGGACGAAGAGATCACGAGCTGGGCGTCGATCTGGGACGAAAAGTACAGCGGCAGCATCCTGATGCAGGATTCCGTGCGCGACGCGTTCATGATCGCGGAGAAGCGCCTCGGCTATTCCGCGAACTCCACGGACGAAGCGGAGCTCGAAGAATGCCGGAAGCTGCTGAAGGAGCAGTATCCGCTCGTCAAGGCTTACGTCATCGACGAGGTCCGCGACAAGATGATCGCGGGCGAGACGGCGCTCGGCGTGATCTATTCGGGCGAGTACCTGTACTGCACCGAGGAGAACGAAGACCTCGCCTACTGCCTGCCCGAGGAAGGCTCGAACATCTGGTACGACGGCTGGGTCATCACGAAGGACGCGAAGAACGTCGACGCCGCCTACAAGTGGATCGACTACATGCTGCGCGGCGACATCGCGGCGCGCAACTTCGACTACATCACCTACTCGACGCCGAACGAAGCGGCGCTCGAATACATCGACGAAGAGGTCCTTGAGGATCCCGCGGTCTTCCCGGACGAGGACATGATCGCGCAGCAGGAGATGTACATGTATCTCGGCGAGGATGTCGAGAACCTTTACTACGAGATGTGGAAGCGCGTGAAATAAGGCTTTCCGCGTCATACGGGGCGAAAGCCCCGGCATCCTGAAAGAAAGACAGAGTTCCCGCAAATGATCAGAAGACTGTTAAAAAGCCTCCGCGAATTCAAAAAGCCGGCCCTGCTGACCATGCTCGTCATGATCGGCGAGGTCGTCATGGAGGTCCTGATCCCCTACAAGATGGCGGACCTCATCGACATCGGCTTCGCGAACGGAGACATGCCCTACATCGTCAAGACCGGCATCATGCTGGTCCTGTTCGCGCTGATCTCGCTCGTGTTCGGCTCGCTGGGATCGCTTCTGGGCGCGAAGGCCGCGACGGGCTTTTCGAAGAACCTGCGCGCGGACATGTACCGGAAGGTGCAGACGTTCTCGTTCAGCAACATCGACCGGTTCACGACCTCGTCGATCATCACGCGCCTGACGACGGACGTCGCGCGTGTCCAGATGGCGTTCGGCATGTCGATCCGCATGGCGATCCGCACGCCGATGACGCTCGCGTTCTCGGTCGCGATGACCTTCTTCATCAGCTGGAAGATCGGCCTCGTCATGCTCGGCGCCGTGCCGGTCCTGGCCGTGATCGCGGTCCTGCTGGCCCGCAAGGTCATGCCGGCGTTCACCCGCCTGTTCAAGTCCATCGACCGGCTGAACACGAACGTGCAGGAGAACCTGCACGGCATCCGCGTCGTGAAGGCCTTCGTCCGCGGCGACCACGAAAAGCAGAAATTCAACCAGACCTCCGAGCGGATCTATTCCGACGCCTATTACGCCGAGAAGATGATGGCGCTCACGAGCCCCTTCATCATGGGCATCTCCTACGTGTGCATGCTCATCATCGCGTACCTGGGCACTTACTTCATCATCGGGAAAGAGCCGGTGACCGTGGCGTTCATGGGCGACGTGTTCACGAAGGGTCTGCTGAATTCGGTGCTGAACTACAGCATGCAGATCCTGATGAGCTGCATGGGCCTGTCCATGGTCTTCGTCATGATCATGATGTCGCGCGAATCGATGCGGCGTATCGACGAAGTCCTGCGGGAGGATGCGACGATCACCGATCCGGAGGATCCGGTCACGGAAGTTCAGGACGGCTCGATCGTGTTCGACGACGTGGACTTCTCCTACACGGGCAGCATGCGGCGGCTGTGTCTGTATGACGCGAAGCTGACGATCCCCTCGGGCGCGACGGTCGGCATCATCGGCGGCACGGGCTCCTCGAAGTCCACGCTGGTGCAGCTGATCCCGCGGCTTTACGACGTGACGGGCGGCAGGGTCCTCGTGGGCGGCCGCGACGTCCGCGAATACGAACTGAAAGCGCTCCGCGACGCGGTCTCCGTCGTGCTGCAGAAGAACACGCTCTTCTCCGGCACCGTGAAGGAGAACCTGCGCTGGGGCAATCCGGACGCGACCGACGAACAGATGGTCCGCGCCTGCAGGCTCGCCTGCATCGACTCGTTTTTGCAGGAGCTGCCTGAAAAATACAATACGCACGTCGAACAGGGCGGCACGAACTTCTCCGGCGGCCAGCGCCAGCGCCTGTGCATTGCGCGCGCGCTGCTGAAGGATCCGAAGATCCTGATCCTCGACGACTCGACCTCCGCGGTCGACACCGCGACCGACGCGATGATCCAGAAGGCGTTCCGCGAAGAGATCCCGGACGTCACGAAGATCATCATCGCGCAGCGGATCTCCTCGGTGCAGAACGCCGACATGATCATCGTCATGGAGAACGGCCGCATCGACGGCATCGGCACGCACGACGAACTCGTGCGGACGAACGTGATCTACCGCGAAGTCTTCGAGTCGCAGCAGAAGGGGGGTGAGCGCATTGGCGCATAAAGAGACCCCTTCCCAGAGCAGGAACCCCGGACGTCCGATGCAGCCCGGCCGCGGCGTGATGCTGCCCGGCGCGAAGATGGACTTCGGCGTGCTGAAGCGCGTCCTCGGATACCTGAAGAATTATAAGCCGCGCATCGCGGTGATCCTGCTGTGCATCGTCGTTTCGGCGATCACGTCCGTCATTTCGGCGACGGCGATCGGCCGGCTCGTCGACGAGTACATCGTCCCGATGGCGGAAGCGGGCGCGGTCGACGGCGCGCGGCTCACGGGCTACATCCTGTACCTGGCCGGCGTCTTCGCGGTCTCGATCCTCGCGACCTTCCTGACGGCGCGGCTGATGGTGAAGATCACGCAGGGCATCATGCGCGACATCCGCAACGACATGTTCGCGAAGATGCAGACCTTCCCGATCGCGTACTTCGACACGAACACCTACGGCGACATCATGTCGCATTACACGAACGATACCGACACGCTCCGGCAGCTGATCTCGCAGACCCTGCCGAACACGGTCTCCGCCTCGATCTCGATCGTTGCGGTCTTCATCTCGATGCTCGCGCAGTCGATCTGGCTCACGATCTTCGTCCTCCTGTACATCATCCTGATGACGCAGGTCACGATGCGGATCGCGAAGCTCTCCGGCCGCTATTTCGTCGAGCACCAGACGAAGCTCGGCCGGCTGAACGGCTACGTCGAGGAAATGGTGGACGGCCAGCGCGTCGTCAAGGTCTTCAATCATGAAGCCGCCTCGATCGAAGAGTTCGACCGGCAGAACGAAGAGCTCTACAACGCGGCGCGCAAGGCGAACGGCTGGGCCGGCATCATGGGCCCGGTCATGAACAACCTGGGCCATCTTCAGTACGTGCTGATCGCCGTGCTCGGCGCGGCCATGGCGGCGCTCGGCATCCGGAACTTCTCCCTGTCGGGCTCGGCCGTCCTGACGCTCGGCGTGGTCATCTCGTTCCTGACGCTGTCGCGGAACTTCACGCAGACCGTCAACAACATTGCCCAGCAGGCGAGTGCCGTCATCATGGCGATGGCGGGCGCGCGGCGCATCTTCGAACTCATGGACACGGAGCCCGAGATCGACGAGGGATCCGTCACGCTCGTCAACGCAAAGGAGAACGAAGACGGGACGTTAGCGGAGTGCGGGGAGCACACCGGCGTCTGGGCCTGGAAGAAGACCGCAGAAGACGGAAGCGCCGTTTACAGGAAACTGGAGGGCGACGTCCGGATGGACCACGTGGACTTCGGCTACGTGCCTGAAAAGCAGGTCCTGTACGACGTCACGCTCTACGCGAAGCCCGGCCAGAAAGTCGCCTTCGTCGGCTCGACCGGCGCGGGCAAGACGACGATCACGAACCTGATCAACCGTTTCTACGACATCCAGTCCGGCACGATCACCTACGACGGGATCCCGGTCCGCGAGATCAGGAAGAACGACCTTCGCCGGTCGCTCGGCATGGTCCTGCAGGACGTGAACCTGTTCACGGGCACGATCCGCGACAATATCCGCTTCGGGCGGCTTGACGCGACGGACGACGAGGTCGTCGAAGCAGCGAAGCTCGCGAATGCGCACGACTTCATCGAAAGACTGCCGCAGGGCTACGACACGGTCATTGACGGAAGCGGCTCGAACCTGTCGCAGGGCCAGCGCCAGCTGATCTCGATCGCGCGCGCCGCGATCGCGGACCCTCCGGTCATGATCCTCGACGAAGCGACGTCTTCGATCGACACGCGTACCGAGGCGCTCGTCCAGGCCGGCATGGACCGGCTGATGAAGGGCCGCACGGTCTTCGTCATCGCGCACCGGCTCTCGACCGTTCAGAATTCGAACGTCATCATGGTCCTCGAGCACGGCGTGATCATCGAGCGCGGCACGCATGAGCAGCTGATCGAGCAGCAGGGCAAGTATTACCAGCTGTACACCGGCGCATTCGAACTCGAGTAAAGGGTTCATCATGGCGAAAAAAGAAACCATTTTCGAACGCATCGAAAAAAAATACATCCTCGACGAGGCGCAGTACAGAGGCCTGACGGCGCGTCTGCCGGCGCACATGCGGCCGGACGCGTTCGGCGAGCAGACGCTGATGAGCCTCTACTACGACACGCCGGACTACGACCTGATCCGCCGCTCCCTGGACCGGCCGGTCTACAAGGAAAAGCTGCGGCTGCGGTCCTACGGGTATCCCGTGAAGGACGTCGTGTACCTGGAACTGAAAAAGAAGTACAAGGGCGTCGTCTACAAGCGGCGGGAGGCCTTCCCGGCCGACCGGGCCGAGGCGTTCCTGAACGGGACCTACGACCCGCCGAAGATGTCGCAGATCCTGAAGGAGATCCGCTACTTCACGGATTTCTACCGGACGGTGCCGAAGATGATGATCCTGTACGAACGGACGGCCTATCTGTCCGTGACGAACGAACCCGTCCGCCTGACGATCGACCGGAACATCCGTTACCGGGAGATCGGGCTGGACCTGCATTCGGGCACGGAGGGCACCCCCTATTCCAAGACGCCGCTCTACGTGCTGGAACTGAAGGCCGAGGGCGCGATGCCGCTGTGGCTCGCCGACGCCCTGGCCGAACTGAAGATCTATCCGAACCGTTTTTCCAAATACGGTCGGTGTTATACGAAAAAAGTAATGGAGGAGCGAAATCATGCTTGAGTCCATTTTAGCCGGAGCAAACCTGAATCTCTGGAAAGTCTGCATCTGCATCCTGGTGGCGGCGCTGCTGGGACTGGCGCTTTCCTTCGTCTACATGAAGACGGAGCGCCGTTATTCGAAGGCATTCACGACGTCGATCGTGGTCCTGCCGGCGGCCGTCTGCGCGATCATCGCGCTCGTGAACGGCAACCTCGGCACGGACATCGCGATCCTGGGCTCGTTCGCCCTGGTCCGTTTCCGTTCCCAGCCCGGGAACGGCAAGGAGATCGCGGTCATCTTCATCGCGATGGGCATCGGCCTCGCCGCGGCGACCGGCTACCTGCTGTTCACGGTGATCTTTGCGGCCTTCATGTGCCTGCTGCTCTTCGTGCTCTCGAAGACGAACTTCGGCGGGAAATATGAAGCCGAAAAGAGCCTGAAGGTCACGATCCCGGAGGACCTGGACTACCAGACAGCCTTCGAGGACGTCTTCAAGCACTACATGGAAAACGTCACGCTCGACAACGTCCGCACGACGAACCTCGGCAGCATGTACGAACTGCGTTACTCGTTCACGCTGAAGAAGGGCATGAGCGAAAAGGAAATGATCGACGCGCTGCGCGTGCGGAACGGAAATCTTCCGATCGTCTGCGGCCTGCGCAGACTCCCCGAATCGGAACTGTAAACCAATGGAACGGATCAAGATGAAAAAACGGATACTCATGCTGCTCGCGGTCCTGGCGCTCGCGGTCTCGTCCTGCACGAACACACGTCCCTCGAACGATACGCCCTCCAAGGAGAGCGTCCCGGCGGACATCACGCCGAGCGAGGTCGAGCCGGACGCGCCGGCCCTGGAGGTCAAGAGCCCCTATCAGGCCGATCCCGCAGCGATCACCGATAAACCGAAAGACTTTTACGCCGCGCCCGAAAGCGGCGCGTACATTGAGATCGTCCTGAAGGACAACGCGACCGAAGCGACAGGCAAGGGCGTCGTCGTGACCGGCAACACGGTCCTGATCAACGAGAAAGGCGCCTACATGCTGTCCGGTACGCTGACGGACGGCCGGATCCTCGTCGACGTGCCTGCCGCGGACGACGTGATCCTGTACCTGAACAATGTCGACATCACGTCGAAGACCTCGGCGCCGATCTACGTACGTTCGGCGGACAAGGCGGTCATCAGCCTGATGCCGGGCACGGACAACAAACTGACCGATACGATCAGCAGCGCGGACAGCGGGACGGCCCTGACAGCGGCCCTGTTCTCGAAGCCCGACAGGACGCTGAACGGCACCGGCACGCTGACCGTTTACGCGAATGCGAAGGACGGCATGACGTCGAAGGACGACCTCAAGCTCATGGAGGGCGAGGTCGAGATCCACGCGAAGGACGACGGCGTCGTCGGGAACGATTCCTTCGTGATGCGCGGCGGCACGCTGAACATCGAGGCGGGCGGCGACGGCGTCAAATCCTCGAAGGAGGAAGCCGGCAAGGGCTTCGTCTTCATCGGGGGCGGCACGCTGAACGTCCGCGCGGCCGGCGACGGCATCGACGCGGCGACGAGCATCCGCGTCTCGGACGGCAACGTGAACGTCATCGCGGGCGGC
>JAGDBR010000207.1 GCA_017958935.1 Lachnospiraceae bacterium
CCGGTGCAGTCGAACGTCGAAACGGTCAGGGCGAACTGCAGGCCGTCCTTGCCTTTTGCCGGCACGGAAACGAGCGTTTCCGGAGCCGTCTTCTTCTCTTCTTCGTTCAGCAGGATGGGGCGGATCGCCGCATGCGGGCAGACGAAGGAACAGGCGTTGCACTGCAGGCATTCCTGCGCGTTCCAGACGGGAATCTTCTCGCCGACGCCGCGCTTGTCGTAGGCAGCCGTGCCTGGAGGAAGCGAACCGGGCTTCAGATCTTTAAGTTTGCTCACCGGAACCCTGTCGCCGGTGAGATCGTCGATCGAGCGGTAGACTTCTTCGATGAACGGATCGTCTGAGATCTTCTCTTTCGTCTCGGTCGCTTCGAGCACCGCCCACTCCGTCGGGATCGGCACCGGATGGACCCCGGAGAAACCCGCTTCGATCGCCCGATAGTTCATCTGTACGATCTTCTCGCCCTTCAGGCCGTACGCCTCTTCCGCGGCTTCCTTCAGATACTTCTTCGCGTCTTCCTCCGGAATGATCTGCGAGATCGCGAAAAACGCGGCCTGCGTGATCACGTTCGTCCGTCCGGGCATGCCGCATTCTTCCGCAATCGCAGAACCGTCGATCGTATAGAAGCGGACGTGCTTTTCGGCCAGCGTACGCTTCAGCGAAGCGGGCAGCATCGTCTCAAGCTCCTCGTCGCTCCAGCTGCAGTTCAGCAGGAAGACTCCGCCGTCCTTGATTCCCTCCAGCACGTCGTACTTGTTTACGTAAGCCTGTTTATGGCACCCGATGAAATCCGCATTTGCAATGTTGTAGGAGGAGCGGATCGGTTCTTTGCCGAAGCGCAGATGAGAAATGGTAACGCCGCCGGATTTCTTCGCGTCATACACGAAGTAGGCCTGAACGTGCTGACCAGCGTGTTCGCCGATGATCTTCACAGTGTTCTTCGCGGCGCCGACGGTTCCGTCGGATCCGAATCCCCACAGTTTGCAGGCATACGTCCCTTCCGGCGAGGAATTGAAAGGTTTTGTATATTTCGGGATGCTCGTGAACGTCAGGTCGTCTTCGATGCCGACTGTAAAGTGATCCTTCGGCGCATCACCCTTCAGATGCTCCAGCACGGCCATCACATCGGACGGAGAGAAATCCTTTCCGCCCAGGCCATACCGGCCGCCGACGATCAGCGGCGTTCTGCCCGACCCGTAGAAAGCGTTCCTCACGTCCAGATAGAGCGGTTCTCCATCTGCTGCCGCATCCTTCGTCTTGTCCAGCACCGCGATCGCCTTCGCGGACGCCGGGATCGCGGCCAGCAGTTTTTCATTCGAGAACGGACGGTACACGTGTACGGCGACCGCGCCGACTTTTTCACCCTGCGCGCAGAGCTTTTCGACAGTTTCGCGGATCACGTCGCAGGAAGACCCCATGGAAACGAGCACCCGCTCGGCATCCGGCGCGCCGTAATAGTTGAAGAACTTGTAATCACGGCCCGTCAGGGCGTTGATCCGGTCCATATTCTGCTGCATGGCGTCCGCGAGTCTGAGATAAGCCGGATTCGTCGCCTCCTTCGCCTGGAAGTAGCAGTCCGGATTGATGCAGACGCCTGTGATGAACGGATTTTCGGGGCCGAATGCCCTCTCCTTATGGCGGCGGACCGCTTCCCAGTCGATCATCGCGGAGAGATCGTCATAATCGAGCACATCTATGTCGCGGATCTCGTGTGACGTGCGGAA
>JAGDBR010000208.1 GCA_017958935.1 Lachnospiraceae bacterium
CCACGGTGCGATGAACGCCATCATGACCGTGTAGATAATGATCGGCTTTGCCATCGGAATTATGATGCGGAAGAAAACACGGCTGCGGGAGGCGCCGTCGATGCGCGCTGCCTCGTCGAGCGACTTCGGGATCGTGTCGAAGAAGCCCTTGGAAACGTAATAGCCCATGCCGGAGGAAGCGAAATAGACCAGGATGAGGCCGGGTACCGCATTGGCCTGCGTGAGCCCCAGGTCGCTGAGGACCCGGTACAGGATGATCATCGTCAGCATGCCGGGGAAGAACCCGAGCACGAGCATGAAGCGCATCAGGCCTTTCCGCATCTTGAAGCGGAAACGGGACAGCGTGTAGCTCATGCAGAGCACGATGACCGTCTGCAGCACCGCATTGCACAATGCGATGATCAGGGTGTTCACGTACCATTTCCAGAAGTTCGTGTTCGCGAGGTTGACGTAATTGTCAAAGCCCCACTTCTGCGGAATGACGTAGCCGACCATGTAGGTGCTCTCGACGCGGAAGGACTGCAGGAGAATGAAGACGAACGGCGCCAGCCAGATGATCGACATCACGACGAGCAGGATGTAGATCGCGGTGTTGGAAATGACCCTGGACGCCTTCAGGCCCATGTGCTGTTTCATGGAAGCATTTTCAGTGTTTTTCGTACTCATTACTGGAAATCCTCCTCATTCTTGACAGAAGGCATCAGGTTGTACACGATGAGGGATATCAACGCGACGACCACGAACACCATGATGCCGATGACGGACGCGAGGTAGTACTTCGACTCCGCGCCGGTCGTGATCTTGAACAGCCAGGTGATCAACAGGTCCGTATAGCCGACCGCGCCGTCCGCGGTGGATGCCGCCGCGTTGGTCGGTCCGCCGCCGGTCAGCAGGAAGATGACGTTGAAGTTGTTCATGTTCCCGATGAAGCTGGTCAGAAGATACGGGCCCGTGATGAAGAGCATGTACGGCAGCGTGATCTTCGTGTACTGCTGCCACGCGTTCGCGCCGTCGATCCTGGAGGATTCGTACAGATCCTCCGGAATGTTCATCAGAATGCCGGTCGCGATCAGCATGAGGTACGGGATGCCGATCCAGATGTTGATCAGGATGACCGTGATGCGCGCCCACCACTGGTCTTCCCAGAAAGGCAGGGCCTGTTTGATCCATCCCCACCGCATCAGCGTCAGATTGACGATGCCGTCCTTCGCGAACATCTTCGAAACGTACAAAAGCGAGATGAACTGCGGGATCGCGATCGTCAGAACCAGGATCGTCCGCCAGCCCTTCTTGAATTTGATGCCCTTCTTGTTGATCATCATGGCGACGAACATGCCGAGGAAGTAGTTCGTGAAGGTCGCGAAGAACGCCCAGATCAGCGTCCAGGCGAGCACCTCCATGAAGGTCGCGCCGTAAGCGCCGCTCTTTCCGAAGGATAAAAGCGTATTGAAGTTCTGCAATCCCACCCAGGTGAACAGGTTGTGATAGCCGTCGTGCGTGCCGTCGTAATTCGTGAACGCGACGAGGATCATGAAGAAGATCGGCAGGACCGTGAAAATGATGATGCCGGTCAGCGGCAGCGCAAGCAGGGTCTTATAGAAGCTCTCGTCCACCATCGAACGGAGGTCGTCCTTCGTCCCCTTCAGTTTTTTGCCGCTCTTCAGGATCTCTTCGGCGATCATGTTCTGCCTGACGTTCAGCCGCCAGGTGTAGACGAACGCGACGATGAAGAAGATCGTCAGCACGCCGTAGAGCAGGATCTTGAACGAATTGTCATAATACTGTGTCGTGTACGTGTCGAGCACTTCGTTGTAGACCTCAACGGAGCCCTGTTTGCCGAGCGACGGGAGCATGGAGAGCCAATAGCCGCCGGCGACGATCATGTACACGATGAAAACCGCCTCGAACAACAGGAATAAAAGGCCTCTTAATACCTGACCCCTTGCGATGTTGCCGAAGCCCATGACGAAATAAGAAATCTTCGTCTTCCAGTCTCCGTGGACGAAGGTCGTTACAATGTCTTTCACTTCCCGCCCGATGCCCGTGCCGATCTTGGCAAAGAACTGCCCGATCTTCTTGAAGAAATTCAGGATCGCCCTGGGGATCGCAGCGAAGAAACTGCCGAGCTTGTAAAGGAACTTCTGCCCCTTGGAGAGCTTCAGGTATTCCAGATCGCTGATTTTTTTCATATGTTACCCCTGAAAAAAAGGTTGGAGCCAAGAACCTTGACTCCAACCATGCTTAGAACAGAATCGTTTGATCAGAGATCAGTTGTTTTGCCGTCTGTTCCGTTTGGATTACTGCGCTTCGATCGTGATCTCCTTGGAGGCCTCGTTGAAGGTCACCTTGTAGGTGCCGGGGTTCGCAAAGATCATGTTGTTGTCGCCGTTGGACGCCGCGTCAAAGGAGCCTTCCGCAAGGAGGTCCTTGCCGGTCGTGACCTGCGCCGCACCCTTATCGTTATCCCAGTTGCCCGGGGTCACGATACGGCCGCCCATGTAATCGGACTGCTCGACCGAGATCGTCAGCGTGTAAACGTCGCCGTCCTTCTGCATGCGGATCGCGTCGTCCGCATTGTTCCAGCCGTTCCAGGCACCGACGAGCATGTAGCCGGAGGTGTCCATCGCGAACAATGCGTCGATCTTCGCGCGGTAGGTGTCAAGCGCTGCCTGAAGACCTGCGTCGTCCGTCGCCGCCTTGACGTCGTCGCCGATGACCTTCGCGATATCCCACCAGGAACCGTGGATCTGGCCCTGCGGCACCGCGTATTTCTTCTGCTGAGCAACAGCCGTGAGCGCCGGGTTCGCCTTGACTTCCTCATTCTCCTGCGCCTTCAGGTTGGCCGGGCCCCAGGAAACTGCCTGGAAGCGCTCCAGCTGACCTTCTTCGCTCGTCAGGTACTGCGCGAGTTTGTGGATCGCAGCGGCTCTGACCGCATCCTTCTGCGGCTTGACGCCGAGAAGCTTGAAGCCCATGTAAGAGCCCATGTGGTATTCCTTGCCGTCGACGGTGAAGGAAGGCAGATCGGCAACGCCCATGTTGTCGCCGAGCGTGGCCTTGACGGTCTCATAAGCCCACGTGCCGGAAACCAGGACTGCGGAGTTGTTCGCAAATCCGGAACCGTCGGAAGAGCTGTTGTGGATCGGGGAATCCAGGAGCTTCTTCATGCCCTTCGCGGCGATGAGGCCGTTCGCGGAATTGAAGGTGTCGTTGATGCTCGTGAAGTTGCCGTCGTCATCGGTCGCCCATTCGGACACGCAGCCCGTGCCGAAGAAGAAGGATGCAAGGTACCATGCAGAGGTGCCGAGTTCCATCGAGAAGTACTTGTTCGCGTCTTCGCAGGCCGCGATCAGGTCTTCAAGGCTGTCGACGATGTCGTCAGAGATGACGGACTTGTCATAATACATGAAATAGCCGTTGTCAGCCGTCAGCGGATACGCATACATCTCGCTGCCGCTCGTCGCTGCCGCGACCGCGTCCGCGTCGTTGGAATCCTGAACGGTCTTCTGCGCGGCCTGGCCGAGCTTCGCCAATGCGCCCGCATTGACAAGACGCGCGAACTGGTCCTGCGCGAAGCAGAAGATGTCGCCGCCGGCCGTGACGTCCGTGATCATGTTCGTTGCCGCATCGCCTTCGCCGACAGGCTCGACGGTGGCGTTGAACTTGATGCCGTCTTCGTTCTTCTCATTGAAGTCATTGATCTGCTTCTTGGTCAGTTCAACGATGTTGTCCGCCACCCAGACGACGATGTCATAGGTGCCCGCAAGCTCGCTGCCCGCTTTGGTTGTGTCATCGGTTGCCGGACCCGGATTCGGGTTCTTGCAGGCCGCCATCGCGAAGACCAAAACAACTGCCAGAAGCAGTGCCAATACTTTTTTCATTGTTTTTCC
>JAGDBR010000209.1 GCA_017958935.1 Lachnospiraceae bacterium
AGCCCGGCCGCGCATTCCTGCGCATTCTGTTCTTTTTTTGTCTTGTGTTTTGTGTTTTCTTTTGTCTTGTTTATAAACCTTACGCTTCTCTGAACCGGTGCAGCCGCTCCATCACGTTGTTCTCCCCTTCTCCGAAGTAGGCGTACAGCGTGCGGTACTCCTTGTACAGTTCGTTGTAGACCGCGACGTGCTCCGGGACCGGCTCGTAGACCGTCAGGACGGGGCTCTTCATCGCCTTCGCCGCCAGTTCCACGGACGCATAGCCGCCCGCGCTCCCGTCGGCCGCCGCGGCCGCGAAGATCGCGCTGCCGAGCGCCGGCCCGACCTGCGTTTCGAGCACCTCGACCGGCAGGCCGAGGATGTCCGCGTACAGCTGCATGATGAACGGGTTCTTCCGGCTGATACCGCCCGACACCGTGAACTTCTTCACGGGCAGGCCGTGCTCGCCGAAGTTCTCGAGGATGACCCGGCAGCCGAAGGCCGTCGACTCGGCCAGGGCGCGGTAGACGTCCTCGCTCTTCGTCTTCGGCGTCATGCCGAGGATCAGGCCGGAGAGCTCGTAGTTGCACAGAATGCTCCGGTTCCCGTTCAGCCAGTCGAGGGCAAGCAGGCCGGATTCCCCGGGCTTGCGCTGCGCCGCGCGCGACGACAGCAGCAGGTGGACGTTCTTCCCCTGCGCCTTCGCTTCGTCATAGATCTCCGCCGGGACCATATGATCGACGAACCAGCCGTACAGGTCGCCGACCGACGTCTGCCCCGCTTCGTACCCTTCGAAGCCCGGCAGGATGCCGTCCGTGACGGAGCCGCAGATCCCGGGCACCTCCACGCGCTCCTTGCCGAGCATCATGATGCAGGCCGACGTGCCGATGATCATCAGCACGTGCCCTTCGTCCGTGACGCCGCCCGCCGGTACGCACACGTGCGCGTCGACCAGGCCTGCGGCGACCGCGATGCCGGGCTTCAGCCCCAGCAGGTTCGCGGCGTTCTCCGTCAGCGTCCCGGCCTTTTCGCCCACCGGGATCACCGGCGACGGCAGCTTGTCCGTCACGTATCCTTCCGGCCGGAAGCCGGCCTCCCGGAACAGCTCCTCGTCCGGGTAGCCCTTCTTCGGGTCGTAATATGCCTTGTAGCCGGCCGCGCAGCTGTTGCGTGTCTTCTCGCCCGTCAGGCGGAAGACGATCCAGTCCGCGACGTCCACGTACTCGTACATCGCCCCGTACACTTCCGGCGCGCGCTCATAGACTTCCCACAGCTTCGGGTAGAGCGACTCGGCGGAAATGCTGCCGCCGAACTGCGAGAGCAGCTCCGGGCAGGTCTTCGCGGCCGCGTCCGTCAGACGCCGTGCCTGCACGGTCCCGCCGTGATGCTTCCAGAGTTTCAGATAAGCCTGCGGCTCCCGGTAGAACCGCGGGTCCTCGCACAGCGGCTTCCAGTGTTCGTCCACGGGGAACGCCGAGCAGGCCGTCGCGTCGACGCCGATGCCGATCACTTCGTTCGGCGACACATTGCCCTGCAGCAGCACGGACGTGACCGTTTCGCGCAGGACGTGCATGTAGTCTTCGGGCACCTGCAGCGCATAGTCCGGCGGCAGCGGTACCCCGTTCAGCAGTTTTTCTTCCATGATCCCGTTCGGGTAATCGCATGACGCCGACGCCTTCACTTCTCCGTTCGAGACGTCGACGAGCACGGCCCTGCCGGACAGGGATCCGAAGTCGATTCCGATCGTATAAAGCGCCATTTCACGCTCCTTTCAGGCGACAAGGCACCGGTGCCGCAAAAGCACCGGTGCCCCGTTCTCCTATCTGAATCAGAAGATCATGTTGTTCGTCAGACCGCCTGCCGAGCAGAGCGTCCAGACGCCCCAGAGGACCGCGGTCACCAGGCCGGGCCAGATGCTGCGCGTCTTGCTGGAGATGTAAACGTTGAGCGCGTTACCGACTGTGATGCCGATCGTGAGCGGCAGGATCGCAAGTCCGTATGCGTACAGGATACCGGTACGGAAGCCTTCCATGACGGTATGGGTGATCTTCAGCTGCAGGGCGAAGATGATGTAGAACACCAGCAGGCCGCCGACGGTGATCGCCGTGGTCTTCAGGACGTTCAGGATCAGGTTCTTCGTCGTGCCGTCATACTTGATGCCGAGCGACTTCGTGGCAAGGCTCGTGCACAGGAAGTACGGGATCAGGTAGATGAAGTAGACGACCCAGCACATCACACGTTTGCGGCTCAGGTTCGTGAACTGCAGGGTGTTGATGTGCAGGCCCTGCTGCGTCCACTTGCCGATGACGGCCATCAGCAGGTAGCCGGCGCCGACGACGGTGATGCCGAACAGGAACGCCTTGGCAATGTAGCTGATGCTGAACTTCTTCGTATCGGACGTCGCGAAGCCCAGGCTCCTGTAGTTCTCGCCTGCCTTGCGGCCCCAGATGAAGTAGTACACCAGGAAGATGACCAGCATGCAGAACGCGGTCAGCCACTGCCATTCAACGTAGACGTTCGAGGTGCCGCCCAGCAGCCAGATGCTGTGCGCGACGCCGTTCGCGTCGGTCCACTTGGTCTTGATCAATGCCTCGGTCGCGATCTTCGTGACCGGGTTGTCCGTGTTGTAGGCGGTCGGGAACAGGCCGATCTCAGCGGCCTTGACGCCCGGCAGATACAGCAGCGGCGGAAGCACGAGCATCACGACCAGGAAGATCCACCACCAGACGGTCTTCTCCGGGACGCCGTACGCCTCGATCTGCGGCAGCTCGAGCTGCTTGAAGGTCGCGGTCTTGATGAGCTTCGTCGCGACGAGGAACATCAGGCCGACGATCGCGAGGTACTCGAGGATCCAGCCGAAGTCCTTCGTGCGCCACACGGTCGAAATGCCCTTGTAGCCGTTGACTTCGTCGGTCAGGTCGACGCCGTCGATGTTGCCGTAGCCGTCCATGCCCAGGATGAAGCCGAAGATGATCTGCTTGACGGCTTCATTGTTCACGTTGTAGTAAGCGTGGATCGCATGCGGGAAGTAGAACACGCGCAGGTAGGAATTGCCGTCCTCCGCGGTCACATGATACTGCTTGCTCGGGACGATCGAGCCGGCCGGCTCGCCCCAGGCTTCCGCGATCTGCGGGCCGTTGTAATACTTGTGGATATCCTGCGTCGTCTTGCCGGTCTTCTCATCCAGGACGGTCGTCCGCTTCAGGGCCGACTCGTCGGAGTCGCCGACGATCGTGACGTAGTTGTAGTTGCCGGGCTGGGCTGCCACGCCGGAGCCCAAGTGCACCAGCAACTTGATGTGATCGGCATAGGCCGTCGCGAAACGGGTCGCGTAGCCGCCGCCCATCGAGTGACCGAACACCGCGATCTCGTCCTGGCGGACGAAGTTGTAGCTGGACAGGGTGTTGTAGATCGTGTCGCCGCAGAAGGTGGATTCACCTACCGATGTTTCCGTGGCGTAATCGGAGTCATGCGACCCCTGATAGTCAAAGTTGATGACGACATAGCCTCTTCTCGCGAGCTCCAGCGCGTACGTGCCGGTATGCTCGAGCATGTCGTTGCCGCCGTGATAGAGGACGGCAGCCGGCGCCGGGTTCTCGGCCGTAGCCGATCTCGGCCTGTAAAGCATGGCGTTGACGACGTCGCCGTCGGCAGAGGACAGGACCATCTTTTCGACCCTCACCTTACCCCATGCCGTATCGGTCCCGATGACCAGCGTCAGCGCGAGCACCGCGAAAAAGCAAATCACTATCGCGGCTATCGCATACGGTGATAATTTCTTTTTCATGTGATCTTCTCCTTTTTTTCTCCTTGTAATATAGTTTCAGGTTCCTCGTCCTCACGAATACTCGCGCTCCAGCCATGCTGCAAATTCATCCATGAGTCCGAGATCCCATATCAGGGAACTGAGTAAATACTTGTCGCGGACGTCGCGCGAGACGATGAACGCATCCCGCACCGTTTCCGCGCCGAAGCCGAGGTCCGCAGGCTTCACCGGCATCCCGAGCTTCTCCATCAGCGGCTGCAGTTTCTTCCCCTCCTTCAGCGCCTGCCGCATCAGCGCCTTTAATTCGTCCCAGTGCGCGATGATCTTCTGTGCCCGCTCCATGCGGCCGGAAAAGTCGTTTTTCCGGGTCTTTTCCTCAAGGACGAGAAAACCCTCGGCCGTGCTGCCGAAAAGCCGGAAAAGGCGGTTTTTCCACGCCACAGGGTCAAACGAACGCGCTGCCTTCTCGACACGCGCGAGCGTCGGCTTATAGCGCAGGAGCTTCTTCATCAGCTTCAGCTCGATCAGCGTGCCGACGCCGACGTAGATCCCGTGCAGGTCGTACGCCTCGCCCTTCTCCAGCTGCATCATTTCCCAGCAGTGCGAGAAGTAATGCTCCAGGCCGGACGCCGGCCGCGAATTGCCCGCGAAGTTCATGCACAGGCCCGAGAGCAGGAGTCCCTCGCCCACGGTCTGCACGGCGTCCGGATCGCGCGCCATCAGCTTCCCGGCGCCCTCGCACGTCTTGTCGACCGAGCGCCGCACCAGGCCCGCGATGGTCTCGCAGTAGTCCTCTTTGAAGACCAGCGAGACCATCTTCCACTCACAGAGCGCCGTCACCTTGGCGGCAATGTCGCCGAAGCCCGCCCACAGAAGTCTTTCCGGTGCCTTCTCCATCAGGTCCGTGTCACAGATGACGCCGAGGGGTGCGTTCGTCTTGACTGTGGCTTTCGTGTGGTCCAGTTCCAGCGACGCCGACGCGGATACGTAACCGTCCATCGAAGGCGCGGTGCCGACCGTCAGCTGCGGGAGACCCAACTCCGTCGCCGCAGCCTTGCAGATGTCGTTCAGCGAACCGCTTCCGACCGCCAGGATCAGATCGCAGGAGGAATCTGTCCGATCCTTCAGAAGCGCCACTGCCTTGTTATCCGGCTGCAGCTTATCGGGTCCGTTTTTTTCAAACACATAAAGGGAATAAGGAATGCCTGCCCGTTCCAGGATATCCAGAACGGCACGGCCGGCCGCGGCATAGGTGAAGGGGCCCGCGACCACCATCGGCTTCTTCGCGCCGAGCTTTTCGAGGACTTCGGGAAGCTTCTCCAGCACACGGCTGCCCAGTTCCACGACACGGACGCCCGTGGGGTGGAATTTTCCGCAGGAACATTGAAAACCGCCCTGTCCGATCAGGGTGGGCAAATCCAAACGATCCAGATCCGCCATGCCGATTCGCCGGGCCGTGCCTTCCGGCCGGCGATGCGCCTCCTTTCATTGAATGCTGCGACTGTCCCGTACTTGCTCTTCTGCTTCCACTCTGATTGAAATGTACCATTTTGAGCGATTTTCCGTCAACGGGCGGCGGAAAAGTTGACGAAAACATTGCATTTTGTTGCAAAATCGATATAATGTACTCATATTCGATCATCGGGAGGCGCAAAACATGCTTCAGAATGAACGGTATTCCCTGATCTACAGCATCCTGCAGGAGCGCGGCAACGTTTCCACCCAGTATCTGCAGAAACGCCTGTTCGCGAGCGAGGCCACGATCCGCCGCGATCTGGAGGCCATGGAGAAGCAGGGGCTTCTGAAACGCGTCTGGGGCGGGGCGATGCTCGTCACCGTCGAAAAAGACGTCCCCTCCTTCGTCCGCGAAAAAGCGAACCAGGACAAAAAAGAAAAGATCTGCGCGACCGCGTCGCGGTTCTTAAAGAACTCGCTGACGCTCTTCATCGACAGCAGCACGACCTGCCTGCCCCTGGTCCCGTACATCGCCCAGCTGAAGGACATCACGGTCATCACGAGCAGCCTGAAGGCCGCGCGGGCGCTCTCCGACTATACGAACGCGACGATCCAGCTGCTCGGCGGCCAGATCTACGAAGGCTACATCCTCTCCGGATACCTCGCGGTACAGGCCGTCCGCGAATACCACACCGACATGATGTTCTTCTCCTGCAGCGGCATCAGCGCCACGCAGGGCATCACGAGCATCGAGCCCCGCGTCATCGAGGTCGTGCGGACCATGATGCGCCGCACCGAAAAACGCATCCTGCTCTGCGACACGAGCAAGATCAACGTCACCGCGCCGCTCGCGCTCTGCGACCTCTCGACCCCGGACCACATCGTCATGGACAAGATGCCGTGCGACGACTCCGGCCTGAAGGAAGTGCTCGGGCACCGGCTGATCGTGTAGGACGGGCCGGCGAAAAACGCCCTGAAACATACACCGAAAAACACACAAAAAGACATACAAAAGAGCGCCCCCGGTCCTCTGCCGGAGGCGCTCATTTTATGTGCTTTCCGCGCTGTCTCAGTGCGTCAACGCGAACGTGCTCTTGAAGACTTCCCAGGCTTTCTTCATGCCTTCGTCCATGTACTCGAACGAGACGTTCAGAAGCTTCCCGTTCGGAAGGTCCACGAAGACCAGGACGTACGTCCGGTCGTTGATGCCCTCCTGGTAATTGTGCTGCCAGGCCGCGTAGAGCGGCGTGCCGTCCGCACCCGTCTCGACGGTGAGTTTGACGCTGTTCCCGCTCAGGTCCTCGGAAATCGGGACCCCGCGCGACGTGAAGTTCGAAATGACCTTCTCCGCGGCTTCCTTGGCGCCCGTGCCGGGGCCGGCCGAAAGCGGCCAGGCATCGTGCGTCCAGGTGATGTAGCGGACGCCGTTCGTCTCCAGGTCGTTCATGAGCATCGCCGCCATGGAAGCGTCCAGGTTCCTCGCGACGAAGTTCTCCTCGTACGCCCGGTATTCATCGCTCAGCGGCATGACCACGGCCTGCGTGTACGGATAGCCGGGGTCCTGCTTTTCTGTTGTCATCATCTGGTGCGAGCCCTCCGCGATCATGAACGTGATGAACGGATCCGAGACGTACTGCCCGCCCGTCCGCGGCTCAAAGGATTCCGAAGTCGGAGCCTCGGTCGGCGCTTCCGTGGTCGGTTCCTCAGTGGTGGGCGCTTCGGTGGTCGGGTCCTCCGTGGTAGGCGCTTCCGTCGTCGGCTCTTCGGTCGTCGGCTCCTCTGTCGTCGGCGCTTCGGTCGTCGGTTCCTCCGACACCGACGGCACCGGCACGACGCTCTCTTCCTGCGACTGCACGTTCGCCGGCTGATCCGGCGTCTTTGGCTTGTCCGCGCAGGACGCCGCACACAGCGCCAGCACCGCCGCGAGCACGACTGCCGCATATTTTCTGATCGATCTTACGTTTTTCATCCCCTTTATTCTCCCCTTTATTTTCCGATTTTCGAGTCCAGCCGCGCGACCGCCTCGAACAGTTCTCTGTCCAGCACGAACGGGTCCGTGAACGCGTTCACGACGATGCCCGAAACGTCCGGCCCGAACGCTGCCGCCATGCCCATCGCCTCCAGAAAATGCTTCCGCACCGACGGATGGGTCTGCCCGTATTCGCCGGCCTGCTCCGGGTTCGAGAACACCGGCATGTACAGCCGGTCGCCGTTCTGCAGGACCTCGGGCGCCTCCGCCTCCTTACACGGCACCCAGACGAAGCTGTCCCGCAGGAACTCGCACACGTCGATGAAATGCTCGCGCGTCCGCTCATTGCCGTAGATCTTCACGGCAGCGCGCAGCAGCGACCCGTCCTCCAAATCCTGCGCCGTCAGGTGCGCGCCCGGATTCAGGTCCGCCCAGCACTCGGTGCTGCCGTCGCGCCTTTTCTGCAGGTAGAACGCGACCGTCTCGCCCTTCCGGCAGCCGAAATCCTGATCCGGCTCATGCAGCAGCCGCCCCAGGATCCAATGCTCCCCGAGGTCGTAGATCCGGACCCAGCACGGCTCCGGCTTGAAACCGTCCCGCACGAGCGTCACGAGCACGTCGTCCACGAACTGGAAATTCCGCGCGCTGTCGAGGACGGCCATCCCCCGCGAACGCTCCAGGTTCTCCGGCGCGTCGTACGCCTTCAGCGCGGCGAGCTTCCCCGAGTACCGCTCCCGCAGCACGCCCTGCTTGTCCTCCAGCCACCACGCCTCGTCGTTCATCAGCGCGTCGATGCGGATGAAAAAACGCCCGCCGTCGAAGCCGTCGAAGAACCGGAAGCCCTCGACCGAAGACTCGCCCAGCGCGAGCACCTCCATCGTGAAGCCCTGATCATGGTCAATGAACCCGTACGTCAGCATGCAGTCCGCGCGCTCAATGCCCGGGAAATCCTGCAGCATCTGCCGGAACCGATCCTTCAGCATGTAGACCGCGAAGGCTCTGTAAAAAGGCCGGAAGCCGTCTTTTCTGTAGATCATTCTGTGC
>JAGDBR010000210.1 GCA_017958935.1 Lachnospiraceae bacterium
ATCACGGTCTGGGTCTGCTTCGTCTCTTCCTGTCCGCTTTCGGAGGATACGGGGATCGTTTCCTCCGTGCTCTGTGCATTCGGATCCGCTTCCGTCAGCGAGACGGACGGGATCGTGATCGATTCGTTCTGAGATGCGGACGCATCCGGCGTCCCGGACGGCTTTTTCTGCGACTGCGGCCGGATGAGTACAAAATACAGGAGCAGCCCGACGGCCGCGAGCGCCAGCACGCCGGCGCCGATCATCAGCGCCTGACGCCTTCTGCGTCTTCTCCTGACTGCCTTTCTTTTGGCTTCGCGTCTTTTGAGCCGCGCTCTCTCGGCTTCGTCCATGCAATGATCCTTTCATGCGGATACGGCCGTCACCGGCCGCCGCTCTCCTGCACTCCTGCAGCAGCGCCTTCCGCAAACATAATCAAACGGAGACACCCGATGAAGTGTCTCCGCAAACAGTATCCGGGCCTTTAGTTCGGCAGCAGGTAGACCGTCACGTTATGCCGTTCTCCCTGCGGGATGGTCTCTTCATGCGTCGCGCAGTAAATATCGAGCCAGTGGCTGCCGAAGGGGAAATGGTCGCTCGTGTCCATTGCCTCGTAGATCTTGCCGTCGACAAGGATCTTCGAGCCGTACGGGATCAGTTTCGGATCGACGGCGACCGAATAACCCGCGATCAGGTTCATTCCGCTCGCGCCGTGCGCGACGTAGTTCGGATCGTCGTGTCCCCATTTGCCGCAGCACTTCGTGCAGTGGCAGTATTTCGTGATCGTGAAGTCGGTGCCGAGCAGGACCATCTGTCCCGTGGCCTCGGCTTCCTGACGCGCTCTCTCTGCTTCCGCCTGGATGCGCGCCGCTTCTTCCGCGGCCTTCTTTCTCGCCGCTTCCTTGCGGGCGGCTTCCTCCGCGGCCTTTTCGCTGGCGACCTGCGCATCGTACGACGAATAGGCGGCAAGTTCCGCCTTACGCTCGATCACGATGTCTTTCGCGCGCTGGATGTTCTTGCTCAGATCCAGTCCGTTCAGATACTCCAGTTCCCAGTCTTTCAGCTCCGGCACGTCGCCGTAATTCAGGAAGAAGGGATAAACGAAAACGTCCTCCTGCTTCACATACAGGAAATCGTATTTCGACGACCGGACGTTGACGCGGTACCAGCCGTCCTCGATGCCCGCCAGACGGAACTCGTCCGCTTTCTCGGCGGCGATCATCGGACTCTGGGAATCGTCCATCGTGACGTACAGCATGACGTCGGTCACCGGCGCCATGACGGCGTAGCCGATGTAATCTTTCCGATCCTCGTAAAGATCCATGTCCGTCAGCACGTAATCCTTGTGGACAAAGCCGTTGAAGCCGTCCATGACGACCTCGTAGTAATTGCCGACGCGCTTCAGATACGTGACGACGTCGCTCGGATAGAGCACGGTCAGCGTCCGTGATTCCAGACTCGTGTCCTCACGCACGAAAACAGACGGCGCCTTCTCGACGTCGATGCCCAGTTTGCGCACGAACGCCATCTGAATGCCCGTCGGTTCTTCGTTCTGTGATTCCGTCGGGACAGCGGTGGTCGTGACTTCCGTTTCGCTTTCGCTCTCCGTCTCCGCTTCCGTCATCTGCTCCGTTTCCGTCTCGGAAAGGCTCTCTTCGGAGACCTCGGTCGGCTCCTCGGTCGGTTCCTCCGTGGTCTCAGGCGCGGAAGGCTCCCCGGAGGGGCTCTCTTCAGTCAGTTCATCTGTTGTCCGTATTTCCGCAGGGCCGTCCGAAGAGACCGCCGCAGGATCCGGCGAAAAAGGCCGGACGGTGCCGTACCGGAGATAAATCCCGGCCAGACAGACGGCGATCAAAGCAAGTGTAGCCGCGCCTATAACGCAGGCGCGCTGCATTTTATTACTCAT
>JAGDBR010000211.1 GCA_017958935.1 Lachnospiraceae bacterium
ACGTCATGGCCGTGACGTACATGGGCGCGTCGATCGCGGCGATCGCGAGTGCGGTCTTCCCGGCAATCGGCAGCGTGCTGGCCTACATCTTCCTGAAGGAAAAGATGAAGTGGTACCAGTGGGTCTTCCTGCTGCTGACGCTGCTCGGCGTGTACGGCCTGAGCTATTCGACGGACCTGGCCCCGCGGAACTACCTGCTGGGCATCCTCGGCGCCGTCCTGTGCGCGTTCGGCTGGGGCATCGAGGCGGTCATCCTCGCGAAGTGCCTGAAGGACCCGGAGGTCACGGACGAATACGCGCTGCAGATCCGCCAGACGACGTCCGCCCTGTTCTACGGCGCCGTGATCCTGCCGGTCCTCGGCCTGATGGGCTTCAAAGAGGGCGGCCTGATCCCGTGGGCCTTTACCGCGAACCTGTTCGGGAACGCCGGCAGCATCATCCTGATCATCGCGCTGGCGGGCCTGTTCGCGACGGTCTCGTACCTGTTCTACTACAAGGCGATCTCGCAGATCGGCGCTTCGAAGGCCATGGCGCTCAATGTGACCTACACGGCCTGGGCGATGATCTTCGCGCTGATCCTCGACGTGGTGTGGCATCTGTCGGACAGCGCGCACGCGATCGCCTATCCGTCGGCGCTCACGATCGTCTGCGCCGTCGTCGTGCTGGTCTGCAGCATCTTCGCGGCCGCGGATTTCAAGGACATCTTCGCGAAGAAGAACTGAGCAGCAGGAACATCTGCGGAACAGAACCGGGCACCTGCGCCCGGACGAAGAACGGACCGGCTATCCGCCGGTCCGTTCTTTTGTTTACCGCTCGAACCACTGCACGAGCGTCTTTTTCCATTTCCCGCCGTACGGGTGTTCGCGGAGCGGGAGGTTCATGTGCGTGCGGCCGATCAGGAAAGTCGCAGGATGCGTGAACTCCTCGAAACCGTATTTCCCGTGGTAGGCGCCCATGCCTGAATGCCCGGTCCCGTTGAACGGGGCGCCCTTCACCATCATGTGCAGGCAGACCTCGTTGATGCAGCCGCCGCCGTACTGCATGCGCTGCATCGTATGCTTCGCCCAGCCGATGTCCTTCGTGAAGAGATACAGCGCAAGGCCGTGCTCGCGTTCTTCGATCGTTTGAAGCAGCGCGTCGATCTCCCGGTCCTTGTACGTGACGATCGGCAGGAGCGGGCAGAAGAGCTCGCGCTGCACGATCTCCTCGTCGGCCCGGACCGGATAGATCAGCGTCGGCGCGTATTTCAGCGTCTCCCGGTCGCCGTTACCGCCGAACACGATCCGGCTGCGGTACCGCTCGGCCGTTCCGGCGCATTTGTCATAGGCGGCCTCATTGATGAGGCGCGGATATTCGGGATTCTGCACCGGGTCGCTGCCGAGCTGGGACACGAAGGCTTCCTTCAGCGCGCGGACGAAATCCTCCGCGACCTCCTCCGCGACCGCGGCCTGATTGACGTTGATGCAGATCTGGCCCGCGTTCAGCGCCTTGAAGAAGGCGATCTTCCGGGCAGCGTCCTTCAGGTCCGCGTCCTTGCGGATCACGCACCAGTTGCCGGTCTCGCCGCCGAGCTCGAGGGCTGCGGGCGTCAGATTCTTCGCGGCGGCTTCGAGCACATGGACGCCGACCTTCGGCGAACCTGTGTAGAAGATCTTGTCGAATCGCTCGTTCAGGCACATGTCCGCGATATCGTGGCCGCCGCCGATGACGGTGACGTATTCCGGCGGAAAGGCTTCCGAGACGAGCTTTTCAAGCAGCGCGGTGCAGTGCACGGATTTCGAGCTTGCCTTGATGACGGCCGTGTTCCCGCCCGCGATGGCCGCGGTCAGGACGCCCAGCGAGAGCAGGATCGGGAAGTTGAACGGGCTGATGATCAGGGCGACGCCGTAAGGCAGGCGCGCGATCTTCGTCACCGTGCTCGGGAAGCACAGGAAACCGCTGAACACGGTCTTCGTGCGGGCCCAGCGGCGAAGGCCCCGCAGCGTCTCGTTGATCTCCAGGACCAGGCTCCCGATGTCGCAGAAATAAGCTTCGAGCGGTGCGCGCCCGAGGTCCTGCCGCAGCGCTTCCTCCAGCTCCTCCCTGTGCGCCAGCACGGTCTCCTTCAGCTTCTTCAGCATCCGGATCCGGAAACCGGTATCGAGCGTCTCTCCGGTCCTGAAATACGCACGCTGCGCTTCCACCGTATCATGAACGGTCTTCTCGTCGTAGGTCATCGGTCTGTCCTCCCGCGGTGTGATGATTCCATTGTACCCGATTTGGCCGGCTCTGCAATGCCAAAATGGGAAAACAGGGCGCGTTTCCTTTACTTCCTTTCTGCTGAATGGTATAATTTTCACGTGAAAGGCCCCGGAAACAGGGCGGAAAACGAAGTGCCGGAGGCATATGAACGCATGCGTCTGAATAAATACTTAAGCGAACACGGCGTCTGCTCGCGGCGTGAAGCGGACCGGCTGGCGGAGGCCGGCCGGATCACCGTGAACGGGCATACGGCTCTGCCGGGCGAACAGGTAGCGGAAGGCGACGAGGTCCGCGTGGACGGGAAGCCGGTCGCCGCTGAGGCGCCTGAGAAGCTGATCCTGGCCGTGAACAAGCCCGCGGGCGTCGTCTGCACGGCGAAGCGGTTCGCGGGCGAGGAGAACATCGTCGACATGGTCGGGGGGAGCCTGCGGCTCTATCCGGTCGGGAGGCTCGACAAGGACTCCGAGGGCCTGATCTTCATGACGAACGACGGCGCGTTCGCCGAGGAGGTCACGAAGGCGTCGAACCGCCACGAAAAAGAATACGAGGTCACGGTCAGTAAGCCCGTGACCGATGCATTCCTGAAGCGCATGGGGAAAGGCGTGTATCTGCAGGAACTGGAGAAGCAGACGGCGGCGTGCCGGGTGGAAAAGACCGGGGAAAAGAGCTTCCGCATCGTGCTGACGCAGGGCCTGAACCGGCAGATCCGCCGGATGTGCGAGGCCTGCGGCCGGGAGGTCGTCTCGCTGAAGCGCGTGCGGATCATGAACGTGAAGCTGGGAGACCTGAAGCCGCGCGAAACGCGCAGGATCGAGGGCGAAGAACTGGAAACGCTGCTGAAACAGACGGCCCGGAAGCGCGGGCCGGGGAACGGAGGAACCCGCCCCGGAACACAGCCGCTGACGGAAACGGGGCGTACCGTCCCGGAGGACGCAGGATGAACGATATCGCAAGAATGAAGGAACTGATCTCGCTGCTGAACGAAGCCTCGCGGGCTTACTATCAGGAGAGCCGCGAGATCATGCCGAACGAGCGCTACGACCGCCTCTACGACGAACTCTGCGCGCTGGAAGAGAAGACCGGCACGGTGCTGGCGAACAGCCCGACGCAGAAGGTGGGGTACGAAGTCGTGTCGGCCCTGCCGCGGGAAGCGCACGAGCAGGCGGCCCTGTCGCTCGACAAGACGAAGGACGTCGAAGCGCTGCAGGCTTTTCTGGGCAGCCAGACGGGCGTCCTGTCCTGGAAGCTCGACGGCCTGACGGTCGTGCTGACCTATGACGGCGGCACGCTGACGAAGGCAGTCACGCGCGGGAACGGCGAGGTCGGCGAGGTCGTGACGCAGAACGCGAAGACCTTCGTGAACCTGCCGCTGAAGATCCCGTACGAAGGACACCTGGTCCTGCGCGGCGAGGCGGTGATCCGGTATCCCGATTTCGAGCGCCTGAACGCCGAGACCGACGAGGACGCGAAATACAAGAATCCGCGCAATCTGTGCGCAGGCTCGGTCCGCCAGCTGGATCCGGCGGTCACGGCGAAGCGGTCGGTGAACCTGATCGCGTTCGCGCTGATCGAGGCGGACGGGCTGGATTTCGGCAATTCGATGAACGAGCAGCTGAACTGCCTCGACCGTCTCGGCTTCGAGACCGTGCAGCGCAGGCTCGTGAACGCGGACACGCTGCCGGAAGCGGTGAAGGAATACGCGGAAGCCGTGCAGACGTACGACGTCCCGTCGGACGGCCTCGTGCTCGTCATGGACGACCTGGCCTACGGCACGTCGCTCGGACGGACCGCGAAATTCCCGCGGAACGCGATGGCTTTCAAGTGGCAGGATGAGATGGCTGACACGGTACTGCGGGAAGTCGAATGGTCCGCCTCGCGCACCGGCCTCATCAACCCGGTCGCGATCTTCGACCCGGTCGAACTGGAGGGCACGACGGTCAGCCGCGCCTCGGTCCACAATGTTTCGGTCGCCCAGGAGCTGAAACTGGGCATCGGCGACACGGTCCGCGTCTACAAGGCGAACATGATCATCCCGCAGATCGCACAAAACCTCACACAAAGCGGAAATCTGCCCATTCCGGACGTTTGCCCGGTGTGCGGCGGGAAAACGGTCATCCGCGACGAAGCGGGCGTAAAAACGCTGTTTTGCGTGAATCCCGAATGCCCTGCGAAACAGGTGAAGTCGTTCGAGCTTTTCGCGAGCCGGAATGCGCTGAAGATGGACGGACTGTCGGAAATGACGATGGAGAAGCTCATTGACCGCGGGTTCATCCGGACGTTCGCGGACCTGTTCAGGCTGTCGCGCCACGAGGAAGACATCGTGTCGATGGAGGGCTTCGGCCGGAAATCGTTCGAGAACATGCAGAAGACCGTGGAGGGCGCACGGCGCACGACGCTTTCGCGCCTGCTGTACGGGCTGGGCATCCCGGGCATCGGCGTCGCCGGCGGGAAGCTGCTGGCGAACCATTTCGGCGGCGATCTGGAAGCGCTGCGGAAGGCGCCGGAGGAAGAACTGACGGCGATCGACGGCATCGGGGACGTCACGGCGCGCGACATCGTCGCCTATTTCAAAGACGAGCGGAAGGCTTCCGCGCTCGACGACCTGCTGACGGAGATCGTTTTGGAGCAGGAAGAAGCGAAGGCCGGCGATTCCCTGGCGGGGAAGACCTTCGTCGTGACCGGCGCCGTGCACCTGTTCCCGAACCGCGACGCGCTGAAGGACTACATCGAAGCGCGCGGCGGCAAGGTCGCCTCGGCGGTCTCCGCGAAGACCGATTACCTGATCAACAATGACGTGAATTCCTCCTCCGGCAAGAACAAAAAGGCGAAGGAGCTGAACGTCCCGGTCATTTCGGAAGAAGACTTCATGAAGCTTGCCGAAGGGTGAGACCGCTGCCTGTGATCATCCTATAGACAGAGAAAGGGCGCCGCTGCCGCGGCGCCCTTGTCCGTTCTGTTCACTGTTCTTTCTTTTTACGCGCCGCGCGCTTTTTCCGCCGCTGTTCGCGGTTGTTCTTCTCCGATTCGAACAGCTCGACGGCGGCGTCCGTCAGCTCTTCCGGCCAGACCCTTCCGCTCCCGAACGTTTTCGCCCAGGGGCAGAG
>JAGDBR010000212.1 GCA_017958935.1 Lachnospiraceae bacterium
CCCGAAGATCGGGATCCGGGCGTCGAGCGGAGACGTTTCCGGCAGGCTGCTGAGCCCGAAACAGTTCAAAGTGACCACGTCGAGCGGCAGCGTCAACGTGCCGGAATCTCACGGGCAAGGGACCTGTGAGATCAAAACGACGAGCGGCGACGTTCTGCTGACCGTCCCGTCGCAGTGGGACGTGTAAGCATATACAGGAGTTTTGAATGAAACGCATGATCTGCGGCGTGCTGTGCATGCTGCTGACAATTGCATTATGCAGCGTCCCGTGCAGGGCGGCGGACAAGGATGCCGTCGACCGGATGATCGCGTCGATCCCGAAGGACTGGCCCGCGGCGCCGGAGATCCAGGCGCAGTCGGCGGTCCTGATGGACGCGGAGTCGGGCGAGATCCTGTACGCGAAGAACGCGACGCAGGCCGGCTACCCGGCGTCCACGACGAAGCTGATGACCGCGCTGCTGACGCTGGAGAACTGCTCGCTCTCGGACATCGTGACCTTCTCGGCGACGTCGGTCCTGATCCCGGCGAATTCGAGCCACATCGGCATGCGGCGCGGGGAGAAGATGAGCCTGCGGGAGTGCCTCTACGGCCTGCTCCTGCCGTCCGCCAATGAGGTCGCGAACGCGCTTGCCGAGCATACGGCGGGCTCGATCCAGACCTTCGTCGTGCGCATGAACGAGCGCGCCTTCAAGCTGGGCTGCGTGAACACGGTGTTCAACAACGCGAACGGCCTGCACCGGAACGACCATTATACCTGCGCCTATGACCTTGCGCTGATCATGCAGGCCTGCATCGATAACAGCGTCTTCACCGACATCGCTTCGCAGAAGTCCTACGTCCACCACGCGGACGACCTGCTGCCGAAGGATATTCCGATGACGAACACGAACCAGATGATCCGCGACACCTCGGCCTATTACAACAGCTTCGCGATCTGCGGCAAGACCGGCCACACGGACGAGGCGGGCTACAACCTGGTCACCTACGCCGAGAAAGACGGCACGAATCTGATCGTCGTCGTGATGGGCTGCGAGAAGGACGGCGAGTACGTGGCGACCCAGTCGCTGCTGGACTACGGATTCAACTATTTCCACACGATGCTGCCGGCGAACCTGGACGAGTCCCTGAACATGGAGAACGCGTTCACGGATTCCCCGCTGCAGCTGCCGACGCCGGACAGGCCGCTGCTGAGCATCAACGCGACCGACACGATCCTGGTGCCCGACAACGTGACCTTCGACATGCTCGAAAAGACCGTGACGGAGGCGGACGGCATCATCAGCATCACCTACCGCTACCAGGGCTATCCGCTCGGCACCGTCACGCTGACGGCGAAGAGCAATGCGGAAGGCAGCCGGATGTTCCGCCAGGACGAAACGGAGCTGAAGCCGGAAACGCTGCCGAGCGTGCGCGTCGTCGACGGGCGCGTGCTGCTGCTGATCGCCGGGCTCATCCTTGTGTCAGGGGCGGTCTTCCTGTACTTCAGGAACATGCTGCGGCCGAAGAAGCGCGTGGAAAGGAAATTCAAATAAGACAAGACAGAAGAAGACCCCGGGCGCCGTTC
>JAGDBR010000213.1 GCA_017958935.1 Lachnospiraceae bacterium
ATCGAAGCCCTGCTGTCGGATCTGAAGGAGCGCGAGCGCCAGGTCATCATCCTGCGCTTCGGCCTGGAAGACGGCCATCCGCGCACGCTCGAGGAAGTCGGCAAGGAATTCAACGTCACGCGTGAGCGTATCCGCCAGATCGAGGCGAAGGCGCTCAGAAAGCTCAGGAACCCGGTGCGTTCGAAGCGCATCCGCGATTTCCTGCAGTAAGAAACGCAGCAAGGATGAATCCGCGGAACTACGGGAAAGAACTGGACGAGATCATAAAAGGGTTGGAGAGAACGCCAACCCTTTTATTGCATGCCTGCTGCGCGCCGTGCTCGAGCTACGTGCTGGAGTACCTGTCGCAGTACTTCGAGATCACGCTGTTCTATTACAATCCGAACATCGCGGAGGAAGCCGAGTACCGGCTCCGCGTGTCGGAGGCGCGGCGCCTTCTGTCGGAAATGGATTTGAAGCATCCGGCGCATTTCCTGGAAGGGAAGTATGAGCCCGAAAGGTTCCTGGAAGCCGTCAAGGGGCTCGAAAAAGAGCCGGAAGGCGGCGCGCGCTGTGCGGTCTGCTTCCGGCTGCGGCTTGAGGAAGCGGCGAAGGAAGCGGCGAAGGGCGGTTATGATTTCTTCACGACGACGCTGACGATCTCGCCGCTGAAGAACGCGCCGTTATTGAACGCGATCGGGGAAAAGGCCGCCGCAGGAGCGGGCCTGGCCTGGCTGCCATCCGATTTCAAGAAAAAGGGCGGCTATCAGAGGAGCATCGAACTGTCGAAGGAATACGGACTGTATCGGCAGGATTACTGCGGGTGCGTCTTTTCGAAGCGCGGCGGGACGGAAGATAAAGGGGAGTGACATGCAGGCAGGATTTGAACGCGTCTACGCGGAGATCGACCTGAACCGGGTCCGGCAGAATCTCGTGTCGGTCTCGAAGAACATGACGGCAGGCTTAAGCGGGCGAAAACAGGAATTCGTCTGCGTCGTGAAGGCGGACGCCTACGGACACGGCGCGGCGGCGATCGCACGCTTCATCGAGGAAGAAGTCGCGGAGGACGGCGTGCGCGCGCACGGCGAGACCGTCCCGGTCTGGGGCTTTGCGGTCGCGACGGCCGAAGAAGGCATCGAGCTCAGGCTCGCGGGCATCTGCAAGCCCGTCCTTCTGCTGGGCTTCGTCCCGGCCTCCCGTTATGCCGAAATGATCGAATACGGGATCCGCATCCCGCTGTTCGAGGCGGAGCGCATCCGCGCGTTCGATCAGGCGGCGGAAAGCCTCGGGAAAAAGGGCCTGTTCCACGTCGCGGTCGATACCGGGATGTCGCGGATCGGGCTGACGCCCGATGAACGCGGCCTTGAGACCGTCCGGGAAGCGCTGGCCTGCCCGCACGTGGAAGCGGAAGGCATCTTCACGCATCTTGCGACGGCGGACATGCCCGACAACGCGGGCTCGTTCGTGCAGATCGAGCGGTTCCGGAGCTTCGTGAAGCTCCTGCAGGAGAACGGCATCGACATCCCGTTCAAGCATTACGCCAATTCGGCGGCGACGGTCTACGGCATGTATCGCAATGATTCCGATCTCTGCCGTCTGGGCATCTCGCTCTACGGCCTCCCGGCTTCGGAAGCGATCGCCGCAGAGACGCCCGAGGTGAAGCCGGTCATGTCTCTCTACAGCCAGGTCATGTATGTGAAGGACGTGCCCGCGGGCACGCCGGTCGGCTACGGCGCGCTGTTCGTGACAGACAGGCCCTCGCGCATCGCGACCGTCTCGGTCGGCTACGCGGACGGCTATCCGCGCGGCCTGTCGAACAAGGCGGACGTCCTGATCCGCGGCGTGCGGTGCCCGGTCGTCGGCCGCGTCTGCATGGACATCATCATGGTCGACGTGACGAAGCTCGGCCTCGGCAGCCGGAATCCGGTGCGCGAAGAGGACCGCGTCACGCTGATCGGGCGGGACGGGGACGAAGAGATCACCGTCTGCGAGCTCGCGTCCCTTGCGGACCGGTTCTACTACGAGCTGCCGTGTCTGATCACGAAGCGCGTGCCCCGGGTATATATCAGGAAGATCGAAGAGCAGGACAGTAAAAAAAGTTGAAATTCCGCTTGACTTTTCAAATGATTCTGTTATGATGTACGAGTATGTTTGCGCCCCTGCCAACGTGTCTCGGCGGGACGTGACGGGTATACGGGAACCCTCTGCCCCTTATATCCAATAAAATATACGGAGGTGCCGAATGGCAAACATCAAATCTGCTAAAAAGCGTGTTTTGATCACCAAAACCAGGACCGAGAGAAACAAGGCCGTCAAGTCTGAAGTGAAGACCTACGTGAAGAAGGTCTACGAAGCGATCGCTTCCGGTGATAAGGCTGCTGCGGAAGCTGCTTTGAAAGAAGCCACGATCAAGCTTGACAAGGCTGCGACGAAGGGCGTGTACCACAGGAACACCGCTTCCCGCAAGATCGGTCGTTTAGCAAAAGCAGTCAATGCTATGGCATAAATAAGAGACCCCGGCTGTCCGACAAGGCGCCGGGGCCTTTTATCGTAAGCCGGTCCGCCTGATCGCGGGCCGGCTTTTTGACGTCCTGCGTACGTCGGGCGTTTCCCGGAGCGCCGGTCTTCTTTGTGCCGTTTGTCCTTGAAAAAGGAGCCGTTTGCATATATAATATAAACAAGTATGACCCGGCGTACATGCCGGAAAGAGGAGATTCAAAATGAGCAGTTTTGAGAATTTGCGAATCGTTGATAACTTTTATCAGACCTCTTTGTTTTTCCCGATGCCCACAGTTATCATCAGCACGCTTTGCGATGACGGCAGCACTTCCTGCGGTCCCTACAGCCTGGTCCAGCCTTACTACGTGGCCGGAAAGGATTTCTACGCGATGCTCCTGTCGTGCCGCAACTCGTCGAACACGGCGCAGCACATCTTAAAGAACGGCAAGTGCGCGATCAATTTCATCCCGGACAAGCCGAAATACTTCAAGGAAGCCGTCAAGCTTTCCTGGCCGGGCGACACGCCGGCGGAGAAAATGCCGCGCTTCAACATGCACCTCGAGAAGAGCATGATCGAGGAAGAGACCGGCGAAAAGCGCCCGATGGTCCTGTCGGACGCGATCGAGGTCATTGAATGCACCTGGGTGCGCGAGCTGGACAACGCGGACCGGGACAAGCCCGGCGAGCTGAACGGCTACGAGCCGCCTTATCATGATTTTAACGGCATCACGTCGAAATTCGGCGCTCATTTCATCCTGAAGATCGACCGGATCCTGATGAAGAAGAAATACGCCGACGCGATCATCCGCGGCGTGAAGGCGTCGGACTTCCCGGCCCTTCCGGTCGATTACGGCTACAGAGACAGCAAGAACTTCTGGTTCCATAAAAAGGCGCGCATGCGCGCGGAGCTGCTGCCGGTGCGCGAAGCGTCCCTGGCCTCCGTCCGGTACGCGGCCGACCGCGCCGACGACAAAGTCAAATTCACGGACGACGCTTTGAAGATGATCCTGAACGTGCCGCGCGTCTTCCTGCCGCTCGTTTTAAAGGGCTGCGTGGACTGGGCGAAAGAGAACGGCGTCGAGCTCATCACCGCGAAGGAGATGCAGATCATCAACGACAAGCGGGCGAAGGAAAAAGCCGACAAGAACAAAGGCAAGTAACGCCTGATAAGGACAGCGCGCGGAAGGATCCGCGCCTGCATAAAAGGAGCGGTCCATGGCGGACAAGTCTGCTGAAAAAACGAATGTGATGCGCCTTCTCGACCAGAAGAAGATCGCGTACGACTGGCACCGCCTGGAAGGCGCGGAAGGCCTGACCGGCGTGCAGATCGCACAGCGTCTCGGCCTGGACCCGTCCTGCGGCTTCAAGACGCTCGTGACGGAAGCGGCGTCGAAGAAGTATTACGTCTTCATCGTACCGGTCGCCATGGAGCTGGACCTGAAGAAGGCCGCGAAGGTCACGCACGAAAAATGGATCGAGATGATCCCGCAGAAGGAACTGCTGCCGCTCACGGGCTACGTGCACGGCGGCTGCTCGCCGATCGGCATGAAGAAGCGTTTTCCGGCCTTCATCCACGAAAGCGCCGCGTCTTTCCCGGCGATCCGCATCAGCGGCGGGAAGGTCGGCGTCCAGGTGGAATTAAGCCTTGCGGATCTGAAGAAAATGGTCCCGGTCACGGAAGCCGACATCGCCTCCTGAGGTCTTTATGGAGCACAGAATCATCAAAACCGAAGAAGGCTCGATCGCCGAAGAACTGGGCATCGGCCCCGGAGACGTGCTCGTGTCGGTCAACGACACGCCGATCGAGGACGTGTTCGATTTCCGGATGTGGGAAGACAGCGAGGAACTGACGCTGCTCGTCCGGAAGCCGGACGGGGAAGAGTGGGAGCTCGAGATCGAAAAGGACGCGGACGAAGAACTCGGCCTCGTGTTCGAGAACGATCTGATGAGCGACTACCGCGGGTGCACGAACGCATGCATTTTCTGCTTCATCGACCAGATGCCGCCGGGCATGCGCGGTACGCTCTACTTTAAGGACGACGACTCGCGCCTGTCCTTTTTGCAGGGCAATTACATCACGCTCACGAACATGAAGCAGGAGGACGTGGACCGTATCTGCCGCTACCATATGGAGCCGATGAACATTTCGGTCCATACGACGGAGCCGGAGCTCCGCTGCATGATGCTGCACAACCGGTTCGCGGGCGAGAAACTGAAGTTCCTGCAGGACTTTTACGATGCGGGCATCACGATGAACGCGCAGATCGTCCTGTGCAAGGGCGTGAACGACGGCGCGCATCTTGAGCGCACGGTACGCGACCTGTTCGCGTACGCGCCGTGCATGCAGTCGCTGTCGGTCGTGCCGGTCGGGCTGACGAAGTACCGGGAAGGCCTGTATCCGCTGGAACCTTTCACGAAGGAAGACGCGGAACACGTGATCGACCTGATCGAAACGCTGCAGCGGGAAGCCGCGGAGCGCTTCGGCCTGCACTTCGTGCACGCGTCGGACGAATGGTACATCCTCGCGGAGCGCGATTTCCCGGAAGAAGAGCGCTACGACGGCTACCTGCAGCTCGAGAACGGCGTCGGCATGGCGCGCTCCCTGTTCACGGACGCCGAAGCCGTGCTGGAGGAGGAAGATTCGCCGCACGCGGCCCGTCGGCAAAAGAGTGCCCGTAAAACGCACAAAAAGCCGCTTTTTAAGCAGGCGACCTTCGCGACGGGCGTTCTTGCGAAACCGCTGCTCGAGACCGTCAGAGCGATGGTTTTGAAGCAATACGGGGCAGATGCGCTGCCTGACAGCCGGATCGTCGCGATCCGGAACGATTTCTTCGGCGAACAGGTGACCGTCGCGGGCCTCGTGACCGGACAGGATCTGTTGAAGCAGCTGAAGGGGCGGGACCTCGGCGACGTGCTGTTCCTGCCGAACGTCATGTTCCGGTCGGGCGAAGAGGTCTTCCTGGACGACCTGACGAAGACGGACGTCGAAAGAGAACTGCAAGTGCCGGTCGCCGTTCTGAAAGGCGGCGCCGAAGCCCTGGTGCACGCGCTGACGGGGACGCTGACGGAAGCGGACATCGACCTGACGCACGGAAGATACGAACTGAAAGACATTTGAGAGAGGGACGGACTATATGAAACCGGTCGTTGCGATCGTCGGAAGACCGAACGTCGGAAAATCCACACTGTTCAACGCGCTCGCGGGGGAGAACATCGCGATCGTGCAGGATACCCCGGGCGTGACGCGGGACAGGATCTACGCGGACGCCACATGACTGGACCACAGCTTCACGCTGATCGACACCGGCGGCATCGAGCCGGAATCGAAGGACGTGATCCTGTCCAGGATGCGTGAGCAGGCGGAGATCGCGATCTCCACCGCGGACGTGATCATTTTCCTCGTCGACTGCAAGCAGGGCCTGCAGGACGCGGATTCGAAGGTCGCGGACATGCTGCGGCGGGCGAACAAGCCCGTCGTCCTGGTCGTGAACAAAGCCGACAATTACCAGCGCGACATGGCCGACGCCTATGAGTTCTACAATCTCGGCATCGGCGATCCGGTCCCGGTCTCGGCGATCTCGAAGAAGGGCCTCGGCGACATGCTGGACCGCGTCTGCGCGCATTTCCCGTCGAACGAAGAAGAAGCGGAAGAGGACGAGCGTCCGCGCATCGCCGTGATCGGCAAGCCGAACGTCGGCAAGTCTTCTCTGGTGAACCGTCTTGCGAACGAGGAGCGCATGATCGTCTCCGACATCGCGGGCACGACGCGGGACGCGATCGACACCGTGATCACACGGAACGGGAAGGAATACGTCTTCATCGACACGGCGGGCCTCCGCCGGAAGAACAAGATCAAAGAGGAGATCGAGCGCTTCTCGATCATCCGCGCCGTGACGGCCGTCGAACGGGCGGACGTCGTGCTGCTGATGATCGACGGGGACGAGGGCGTGACCGAACAGGACGCGAAGATCGCCGGGATCGCGCACGAGCGCGGCAAGGGCATGATCATTGCCGTGAACAAGTGGGACCTCGTCCGGAAGGACGACAAGACGATCTACCGCTTCACGGAAAAGGTGCGCGAGAAGCTCTCGTTCCTGCCGTACGCGGAGATCCTGTTCGTTTCGGTCAAGACCGGACAGCGCATCGACCGCATCTTCGAGACGATCGACATGGTCATCGCGAACCAGAACATGCGGATCGGCACGGGCGTGCTGAACGACATCATCACGGACGCGGTCTCGATGCAGCAGCCGCCCTCGGACAAGGGCCGCCGGCTGAAGATCTTCTACGCGACGCAGGTCGCCGTGAAGCCGCCGTCGTTCGTCGTGTTCGTCAACGACAGGGAGCTGATGCACTTTTCGTATGTGCGCTATCTGGAGAACAAGATCAGGGAAGCTTTCGGATTCCGCGGCACGCCGCTGAAATTCATGATCCGTGAGCGCGGAGAGAAGGAATGATAAGGTTTTTGTGCGTACTGGCAGGCTATGTTTTCGGCCTGTTCCAGACGGGTCATTTTTACGGGAAGCTGATCGGCGTGGACCTGCGGACGAAGGGCTCCGGGAACACGGGCGCGACGAACGCGCTCCGCGTGCTCGGCTTCAAGCACGCGTTCGTGATCTTTTTCTTCGACGCGCTGAAGGCGTTCATCCCGGTCTTCGCCGTGCGCCTGATCTTCCGCGGGCAGCCGCAGGAATTCGCCTACGCGGCATATGCCGCTTTCGGCGTGATCCTCGGCAATGACTTCCCGTTCTTCCTGAAGTTCAAGGGCGGGAAGGGCGTCGCCGCGACGGCCGGCTGGGTGCTGGCGATCGACTGGCGGCTGTGGCTCGTCTGCATGGCGTTCTTCTTCATCCTGGCCTTCGCGATCCGGTACGTCTCGCTGGCGTCGATGTCCGCGATGACGCTGATCCTGATCGGCTGCGTCGTGCTTGTTTTCACGGGGGCGATCCCTGTCGCGGGCCTTTACCGGTGGGAATTCCTCGGCCTCGTCTTCGTGATGTGGGCCCTGCTGGTCATCCGGCACCGGGAAAACATCCAGCGGCTGCTGAAGGGCACGGAGAACCGGTTCGGAAAGAAAGGAAAAGGGCGGTAAGCCGGAAGGCTGAACGGAAAACTCCCCCGTGCCGTACGGCGCGGGGGAGTTTGTCATACAAAGGCGCGGGCGCGGAGCATGCGGCCCGGCACTGTTCACGTCAGATGGTTCATCACGTACGCGTAGATCGTCTGCGCCTTCTGTTCGAAGTGTTCGCAGAGGACGCGCGCCTGGTCCTCGGTCGGTACGCTGATGTTCATTTCGAACAGCACGCGCTTTCCTTCGCGGACCCGGGCATGGACCATGTACTCGCGGTCCTCGGTGCGGTAGTAGTCGGAGGTGATGCCGGTCTCGTTCCGCATCCGGAAGCTGTTCTCGGTCAGGTACGCGTCGAGCTCTTCCTTGATCGCGGGGGAGATGTCGTTCGAAAAATAGTACAGCGCGTCCTCGCCCTGGGGCGTGATCTCGTAGAGCACCATGTTCCGGACCGTCTCCGCCGTCAGAAGATTTGCATCCTTTAGTTGACCGATGACGTTTTGGAATGTAAAATAATTAGTGTATCCCTTTTCATCGAAGAACGTCCAGAGCTGCGGGTTCGACAGCGGGAAGTTGACCTTCTTCAGCATGTAAAGGATCATCAGTTTGTACAGGGTCGAGGGCTCGGCCATGGGAGGTCTCCTTCCGGGCTTTTTCAAGCCTCATTCTGTGTACGATTTTACCACGAAAAACGCCCGATTTCAAGCCTTTGCGTACGATTGGGAGAATTCCGCGAAGCGGGCGGGAACGGGTCTGAAAAGGCCGTTTTCGGGTCTTGCAGGGCGGGATGCCGGGCGTGACGGAGAGAACGATGGAGATCGAACGGAAATTTCTGATCGGAGCGCTGCCTGAGGACCTGGGATCGTACGATTCCTGTCCGATCGTCCAGGCCTACGTTTCCAGAAGGCCGGCGGTCCGGATCCGGCAGACGGGGGACCGGTACATTCTGACCGTGAAGGGCCCCGGCAGGCTGTCGCACGAGGAATTCGAGCTGCCGCTGGACCGGGAAGCCTATGAACACCTGATGAAAAAACACGACGGGAAGCTCATCGTCAAGCGGCGCTACAGGATCCCGTACGGGGCGCACACGATCGAGCTCGACGTGTTCGAGGAACCGCTGAAGCTTTGCATGGCGGAAGTGGAATTCGGCAGCGAAGAGGAAGCGCTGGCCTTCGAGGGACCGGACTGGTTCGGCGAAGAAGTCACGTACGACAAACGGTATTCAAACGCCTACATGGCATACGAATCATAAAGGAGGTACAGAACATGGCGATCACGATGATGCAGGTACGGCATCCCAAGGGCGGCAGCCTGCCGCTCCGTTACGCGAAGGGACATTTTGCGACGAACCACAGCCATATCAATTACTACATCGACCTGACGATGACGAAACACCGTCTCAGCGAAGCGCGGAAGGCCGCGGACGTGCTGACGTCGCGCTTCAAGACCAGCACGATCGTGGACACGATCCTCTGCCTCGACGGCACCGAAGTCGTCGGCGCCTGCATGGCGAGCCGCCTGACCGCGTCCGGCTTTACGAACCTGAACGCGCACCAGACGATCTACGTCGTGACGCCGGAGCATACGGTCGGCAGCCAGCTGCTGTTCCGCGACAATACGGCGCCGATGATCCGCGGCAAGCATATCCTGATCCTCGCCGCCTCGATCACGACCGGCTACACGGTGCAGTCCGCGCTGGAAGCGCTGATGTACTACGGCGGCATCCCGGAGGGCGTCTGCGCGCTGTTCTCCTGCGTGCCGGAACTTCTGGGCTACCCGGTCGTTTCGATCTTCAACACGGAGCAGCTCGTCGATTACCAGAGCACCACGGCGGTCGAGTGCCCGATGTGCAAGGCCGGCATACCGGTCGACGCGATGGTCAACACCTACGGCATCTCGAGCTTCTGAGCCTGTCTTGCGGGTTTTTCAAACAAGTGCTTGCGTTTTGCGAAGAGTTATGCTATAGTGCACTTTGTTTGAATTTTAGATGGTCGGAAACCATCCGGAAAGAGGTAAGAAATGAGAGAAGGAATCCATCCGAAGTACGTTGAGTGCAAAGTGACCTGCAACTGCGGCAATACTTTCACGACCCGTTCCACGAAGCCCGAGATCCACGTCGAGACCTGCGCGAAATGCCATCCGTTCTACACGGGTCAGCAGAGAGCAGCTTCCGCACGCGGACGTATTGAGCGCTTCAACAAGAAGTACGGCGTCGAAGGTAAGTAATATCATTCCCAAAAGACCGTCCGCGGAATCCTCGCGGGCGGTCTTTTTCGTGAAAAGGACCTGACGGAAAGCGTCCCGGCGGCAGAGAAACGCGCGGGCGCGGCTGGAGAATAAACGATGAGATACTGCGGAATCGGCGGACAGGCGGTGCTGGAAGGCATCATGATGCGGAACAGGAACCGCTATGCCGTGGCGGTCCGGAAACCGGACGGCGCGATCGAAAAAACAGTGGAAGAGCTGCATCCGTTTGCGGAGAAGCACCCCTGGGCGGCCTGGCCGTTCATCCGGGGCACGGTGTCGCTTGTCGAGTCCCTGAAGACCGGCATGAAGACGCTGATGTGGTCGGCTTCGTTTGAGGAAGACGAGAACGGGGACCGGATCGAGATCAATAAATCCGAAGAAGTCTGGACGGTCGTGCTGGCCGTGCTGCTTGCGGTGGGCATTTTCGTCGTGCTGCCGACGGTGCTCGTCAATTTCCTGAAGACGAAGATCGGAAGCGGCGCGCTGCTCGCGCTGATCGAGGGACTTCTGCGCCTTGCGATGTTCATCGGCTATATCGTGCTGATCTCGCGTATGAAGGACATCCGGCGGACGTTCATGTACCACGGGTCCGAGCACAAGTGCATCAACTGCATCGAGAGCGGGAAGGAACTGACGGTCGAGAACGTCATGGCTTCCTCGAAGGAGCACCGGCGCTGTGGCACGAGCTTCATCCTGCTCGTCGTCCTGATCTCGATCGTGATCTTCATGATCGTTCGCGTGGACGCGCTGTGGCTGCGCCTGATCGTCCGGATCCTCATGATCCCGGTCATCGCGGGCATCTCGTACGAGATCCTGCGGTTCACGGGCAGCAGCAACAGCCGGTTCGCCTATGTCGTTTCGCGCCCGGGCATGTGGATGCAGGCGCTCACGACGAAGGAACCGACGCCCGACATGGTCGAGGTCGCGATCGCGGCGGTCGAGGAAGTGTTCGACTGGAAATCGTTTATAGAGGAGGCCGGGGAGAATGACAGTCAGGGAACTTGTCCGGAAAACGGCTGAAAACTTCCGGGCAGGCGGGATCGAAGACCCGAAAGGAGAAGCGGAGCGGCTGTATCTGTATGCGGCGGGGCTCGGCTTTTCCGCTTATCTTGCGTCATTGGAAGAAGAGGCCCCGGCGGAATGCACCGTGCGCTATGAAGAATACGCGAAGCGCCGCATGCAGCGCGAGCCGCTGCAGCACATCGTCGGAAGCGCGCCGTTCTACGGGCGCACGTTCAAGGTCGATCCGCGCGTGCTCGTGCCGCGTTTCGACACCGAGATCCTGGTGCAGGAAGCGGTCCGGGAACTGGAGGGCCGTGAGACCGTGCTCGATCTGTGCACGGGCTCGGGATGCATCGCGATCACGCTGAAAAAGGAGATGCCGGACCTTCGGGTGCTGGCGTCGGACGTGTCGAAGGACGCGCTGGACGTCGCGCGCGAGAACGCGGCGCTTCTGGAAGCGGACGTCGAATTCGTCGAGAGCGACATGTTCAAGGGGCTGACGGTGCCTTTCGACGTGCTGGTCTCGAATCCGCCCTACATCGCGCGCGCGGCGATCGGGAAGCTGGAGCCCGAGGTCCGGGACCATGATCCCGTGATCGCGCTCGACGGCGGCGTGGACGGGCTGTGCTTCTACCGGAAGATCGCAAAATGCGCGAAACGGCATTTCACGCCGTCCGGGACCTACGGCGGCAGGCCGAACGGAAACGGTGCGAAGCGTCTTCTGATCCTGGAGATCGGGGACGAGCAGGCGGAGGAAGTGACGCAGATCCTGAAGAAGGAAGGCTACGAAGAGATCGTGACGGTGCCGGACCTGTCCGGACGGGCGCGCGTCGTGAAGGCCGTGTATGAGGGATGAGCATGTTTGATCAGCTGGAACAACTGATTCTGCGCTATGAAGAGGTCATGGCCGATCTGAACGCCCCGGGCGTCACGTCGGACATGGACCGCTACAGGAAGCTGACGAAAGAACAGGCTTCGCTGGAACCGGTCGTGTCGGCGTATCTTCGTTATAAAGCGGCGAAGAAGGACGAGGCGGACGCGCTGTCGATGCTGGAATCCGAAAAGGACGAGGAACTGAGGACGCTGTTCAAGGAAGAGGCGGCCGATGCCCGCGAAAGGATCGCGTCCGGCGAAGAGGAGCTGAAGAAGCTGCTGATCCCGGCCGATCCGAACGATGAGAAGAACGTCGTCCTGGAGATCCGGGCAGGTGCGGGCGGCGAGGAAGCCGCGCTGTTCGCGGCCGAAGTCTACCGCATGTATTATCATTATGCGGAGAACCACGGCTTTAAGACGGAGACGGTCGAGTACAACGAATCCGGGATCGGCGGCGTGTCGAAGGTGACCTGCATGATCTCGGGGCGCGGCGCCTATTCGCGCTTCAAGTTCGAGTCCGGCGTCCACCGCGTGCAGCGGGTGCCGAAGACCGAGTCCGGCGGGCGCATCCATACGTCCACGATCACGGTCGCGGTCATGCCGGAAGCCGAAGAGGTCGACGTGCAGATCAACCTTGAAGACTGCCGGTTCGACGTGTTCCGTTCTTCCGGGAACGGCGGGCAGAGCGTCAACACGACCGACAGCGCGGTCAGGCTGACGCATTATCCGACGGGCATCGTGATCTCGTGCCAGGACGAAAAGTCCCAGCTGAAGAACCGGGACAAAGCGCTGAAGGTGCTGCGCGCGAAGCTCTATGAGCTGGAGACGGAGAAGCAGCACGCGAAGGAAGCGAGTCTGCGGAAATCGCTCGTCGGCACGGGAGACCGGTCGGAGAAGATCCGGACGTACAATTTCCCCCAGGGACGCGTCACGGACCATCGGATCAATCTGAACCTGTACCGGATCGACAGCATCCTGAACGGCGACATCGACGAGCTCGTGGACGCGCTGAACACGGCGGAGCAGGCGCAGAAGATGGCAGGCACCGGCGCGGACGCGTGATCAGACGGGAAACGCGGCCGATGATCGGCCGCATACAGAAAGAATAAAAAAGCAGGCGGTCATTCCGCCTGCTTTTTGTATTGGGTAGGGACTTCACTGATTCTTCAGTTCCTCGCGCCAGTCCAGATCGCCGCGCTTCAGACTCAGGATCAGACACTCGGCGGTCGGCAGATTCGTCGCGACCGGGATCGAATAGAAATCGCAGAGCCGGACGAGCGCGTTGTGATCGGAAGGATCGTGGAAATTGTCGAGCGACACGCGCTCGAAGGAGATGAGCAGGTCGATCTCGCCGTTCATGATGGCGGTCTCGAGCTGCTTGTCGCCGCCGAGACGGCCTGCCAGCAATTCGTTCACGTTCAGGCCGGTCGCCATGCGGATGTGCTGCGCCGTCGCCTGGGTCGCGATGATGTGGTATTTTTCCAGTATGTGCTTGTATGCGATACAGAAGTTTTCGAGCAGGATCTTTTTCTCGTTGTCCGCGTGCAGCGCGACCGTTAACATACGCCTTCTCCCTCCATTATTAATTCTTTATCATTCTATCACAATGAATAAAGGAGTTCAATGAAAATCATCGGTCAAAATCAACAAAATTTTCACTCCAAAATGATAAATAATTAACTATCGGCCAGCCTTTCCCAGGCTTCATAGGCTTCGTCGAGGGCATTTGCAAGGCGTGCGCGCTCCGTCAGCAGCTCATTCAGGCGGGAAGCGTCCGAAACGGTCCCGGGCTCCTCGAGCTGCCGGTCGATCGCGGCGACCTGTTCTTCGAGCGCCGTAACGGCTTCCTCGGCCTTTTTCAGGTCGTTCGCGGCCTTCCGGAGCCGCGCCTGGTCTTCCTTCTGCTTTTTCCAGTCCTGCAGCCCGGCGCTTTCGGCCGTGCGTTCTTCCCGCGCCAGGGCTTCGTCGACGCGCGCGTGGAACAGGTCCTTCTTTTCGAGGTAGTAGTCGTAGTCGCCGATGTACGGGACGAACTGGTGATGGTAGAGCTCGATGATCCGCGTCGAGGTCTCGTTGATGTAATACCGGTCGTGCGAAACGGAGAGGACCGTGCCCTCGTAGGAACGGATCGCGTTCTCGAGGATGTCCTTGCTCGTCATGTCGAGATGGTTCGTCGGCTCGTCGAGGATCAGGAAGTTCGCGTCGGAGAGCATGAGCTTCGCGAGCGAGACCCGGCCTTTTTCGCCGCCGGACAGGTCGCCGATGCGCTTGAAGACGTCGTCCCCGGTGAAGAGGAAGGCGCCGAGCATGCTGCGGATCTGTTCGTTCGTCATGGCGGGATACGTGTCCGAGATCTCGTCGAAGACGGTCTTCTCGTCGGAGAGGGTCTGGTGCTCCTGGTCGTAGTAGCCGATGAAGACCTTCGAGCCGTATTTCAGTTCGCCATCGTCCGGCGCCTCGATCCCGGTGATGAGCTTCAGGAGCGTGGACTTGCCGGTGCCGTTGTCGCCGATGACGCAGACGCGCTCTCCGCGCCGGATCTCGATGTCGGCGTGCTCGAACAGGTCATGGCCCGGGAACTTCTTCGACAGGTTCCGGATCGAGAGGACGTCGTTGCCGGAGAGGACGTTCGGCGTCAGCCGCAGCTTCATCTCGCCGGTCTCCTCGACGGGCTTCTCGATGCGCTCCACCTTCGCGAGCATTTTCTCGCGGCTTCTGGCGCGCTTCAGCGACTTTTCCCGGTTAAAGGAGCGGAGCGTCGCGATGACGGACTCCTGATGCCGGATCTCGCGCTGCTGGTTCTCGTATTCCTTCAGCCGCGCTTCGAAGATCTCGGCCTTCCGGATCGCGTAGTCGGTATAGTTGCCGTTATAGACGTAGGTGCGTCCCTGCGTAAGGTCGATCACCTTCGTGACGAGCTTGTCGAGGAAATACCGGTCGTGCGAGATCACGAAGACCGCGCCCGGGTAGTTCAGCAGGTAGTTCTCGAGCCAGGTGATCACATGGATGTCGAGATGGTTCGTCGGCTCGTCCAGCAGCAGGATGTCCGGCTTGGTCAGAAGAAGCTTGCCCAGGGAAATGCGCGTCTTCTCGCCGCCGGAGAGCGACGAGACGGTCTGGCCGAAATCCTCTTCGGTAAAGCCGAGGCCCTTCAGGACGCCGGTCACTTCGGAACGGATCGCGTAGCCGTTTTCCTGCTCGAATTTCTCCTGCAGGGCGGCATGGCGCTTCAATAGCGAAGAGATGTCCCCGTGCCTGAGCGACGCCTCGGCCATCTCGCGCTCGAGCGCTTCCATCCTGGATTCGAGTTCATAGACGTCCTGCCGGATGCTCAGGACCTCGTCGAAGACGGTCGCGTCCGAAATAAGGTCCGAATGCTGCGACAGATAACCGAACGAAGCCCCTTTCGAAAAGACGACCTCGCCGGCGTCCGCGGACTCCAGTCCCGCGATGATCTTGAAGAGCGTCGTCTTCCCGGCGCCGTTCAGTCCCACGAGGGCGGCCTTTTCCCGTTCCTCGATATGGAAGGAGGCGTCCTTGATGACGGTGTCCAGCAGATATGCTTTTGATACGTGGTTCACAGAGAGTATCATGGCCCTATCTTACTCCAAAAGATACAAATTGACAAGGGAGGAGTAATATTGTATAATTTTCTACAAATCGGGCTTCGGCCCGGCTTTGAAGGAGTATTCAATGGCACAGACGGGCATTTCGAGGGCGGTCATCCGCCGGCTTCCACGCTATTACCGCTATCTGGAAGAACTGAAGAACAGAAAGGTGGAGCGCGTCTCCTCGCAGGAGCTGGCCGACATGATGAACGTCACCGCGTCGCAGATCCGCCAGGACCTGAACCATTTCGGCGGCTTCGGACAGCAGGGCTACGGCTACAAGGTGAACTATCTGTACGCGGAGATCGGGAAGATACTCGGCATCGACCGCATTACGAAGATCATCCTGATCGGCGCGGGCAACCTGGGACAGGCACTGGCGAACTATACGAACTACAGGCAGCGCGGCTTTTGCATCGAAGCGATCTTCGACATCGATCCCAACAAGATCGGGAACACCGTGCAGGGCCTGACCGTCCGCTCGATCGACACGCTGGAAGACTATATCCGCGAGAACCAGGTCGACATCGCGACGATCACGATCCCGAAGGAGCAGGCCGTGAAGGTCGCCGACAGACTCGTGAAAGCCGGCATCAAAGCGATCTGGAACTTCGCGCACACGGACCTGCAGGTCCCTTCCGACGTTGCCGTCGAGAACGTGCATCTGTCGGAAAGCCTCATGAATCTCTCGTACAAGATCAAGGAACGCGACGGCGTTTCCTGATGAGCGAAAAAGGAGCCTTATGCTACTGATCTTCATTTCCCTGATCGGGGGCCTCGGCCTGTTCATCTACGGCATGAACCTGATGAGCCGCGGCATCGAACGCGTTGCGGGCTCGAAGCTGCGCGACATCCTGCGCTCGCTGACCCGGAACAAGTTCCTGGGCCTCGTCGTCGGCTTGTTCTTCACGGCCGTGATCCAGTCCTCGTCCGCGGCGACCGCGATGGTCGTGAGCTTCGTCAATTCGGGCCTGATGACGCTGGCGGAAGCCTCGGGCGTCATCCTCGGCGCGAACATCGGTACGACGATCACCGCCTTGCTCGTCGCCTTCCGCCTGTCGGCGGCTGCACCGGTCTTCATTTTCGCCGGCGCGATCATGGCGAACTACGTCAAGAAACCGATCGTGAAGAAGGCGGGCGACATCGTCATCGGCTTCGGCATCCTGTTCCTCGGCGTCAATCTGATGAGCGACGCGATGGGGCAGATGCGCGAGATGCCGGCGGTCATCGATCTGTTCAGCCACTTCACGAATCCGTTCCTCGCGGTCCTGATGGGTTTCGTGATCACCTCGGTCGTCCAGTCGTCGAGCGTCACGGTCTCGATCCTCGTCGTCATGGCCTCCCAGGGCCTGGTGGACCTTCATATCGCAATGTTCGTGATCCTGGGCTGCAACATCGGCGCCTGCGCCTCGGCTGTCATCGCTTCGATCGGCGGCACGAAGAACGGCAAGCGCGCGGCCCTGATCCATCTGCTGTTCAACGTCCTGTCGACCGTCCTGCTGTTCGTGCTGATCACGTTCTTCGGCAACACGGTCGAATCGGTGATCCATTTCGTGTCCGGCACGGGCTCCGACGCCGCGTCACTGGGCCGGAACATCGCTATCGCGCACCTGCTGTTCAAGGTCTTCTCGGTCATCGTGTTCTATCCGCTGACGGGCCTGATCATCCGCCTGGCGCAGCTGATCGTCCCGGGCGAGGACGAGACGGACGCCGACGGCAAGTTCGTGACGCGGTTCATCGGTTCCACGAACCTTCCGAACCCGGCGATCGCGATCTATCTGGCCGTGCAGGAGATCTACCGCATGGCGCATATGGCGAAGGATAACCTGAACCGGGCCATGGAGGCGCTCTACATCCCGGAAGGGGAGAGCTCCACGGCGATCCATGAGACGGAACTGTACATTGACTTTTTGAATATCAAGATCAGCGATTACCTCGTGCAGATCAACCAGAACACCCTGCCGCTGGCGGACCAGAGCAAGATCTCCGGCTTCTTCCACGCGGTGTCCGACATCGAGCGCATCGGCGACTACGCCGACAACGTGCGCGAGGCGGCCGTCCAGCTTTCCGAGAACAACATCAGCTTCTCGGAGGAATCGATCGGCGAACTGAAGCAGATGATGGGCAACGTCAACCGGATGATCGACGACGCACTGGAAATGTTCGGCGAAGGGAACGAAGAGCACATGGCGGAGATCTCGGCCCTGGAGGAAGAGGTCGACGAGATGGAGAAGCGTTTCCAGGACCGCCACATCGAGCGGCTGAACGCGGGTCTCTGCTCGGCGGCAGCGGGCATCTACTTCTCGGATATCGTGACGGCGCTGGAGCGCGTCGCGGACCACGCGATCAACATCGCCTTCTCGGTCAGCGAAACGAAGAACGACAAAAAATACGAAGAATTCGAAGAGATGGGCGCCCTTCCGGCCGGGAAGATCAAGCTGCGCTGATCCCTTTGCACCGGGGGCCGAAAAGACCTCTGCAAATCACATACTATTCACAAATTAGCACTTGACAGTCGCGAGTGACAATGGTATTCTTACACCAGAAGTTAGCAATCGCGAAGGTTGAGTGCTAACTGTGTTTTTGGGACATGATTTCTTTGGAGGGAGACATCCGATGGACGCGTTGGACAACCGGAAAAAGAAAATACTGAAGACGGTCATCAAGACGTATCTCGAGACCGGCGAACCCGTCGGGTCGCGCACGATCTCGAAGATGAACGAACTGAACGTCTCGCCCGCGACGATCCGGAACGAGATGGCGGACCTGGAGGAGCTGGGTTACCTGATCCAGCCGCACACTTCCTCGGGCCGTATCCCGACAGACAAGGGCTACCGCTTCTATGTGGACGAGCTGATGGAGGAGAAAGAGCGCACGCAGACGTCGCGCTACGACTTCATGAACGAGCGCATGGACCGCGTGGAGAACGTCCTAGAGCGCATGGCGAAGATGCTGGCCGCGAACACGAATTACGCGGCGATGATCGCCGGGCCGCGCTACGTGAACAACGAGATCAAACTGATCCAGCTCTCGCATCTGGATTCGAAGCACCTGATCGCGGTGATCGTCGTCGAAGGAAACGCGATCACGAACAAGGTGATCCCGGTGAACGTGGCGGTCTCGAACGAAGACCTGCTGAAGCTGAACGTATTGCTGAACTCGGCGCTGCAGGGCAAGGCGATCGACGAGATCACGCTGAAGCTGATCCGCGGACTGACCGCGCAGGCCGGCGATTATTCGGCCGTCGTCGCTTCGGTGCTCGAAGCGGTCGG
>JAGDBR010000214.1 GCA_017958935.1 Lachnospiraceae bacterium
ATCATCCCGGCCGTCATGTTCGGCGTCATGGCACTGCTGCTCTTCATCTACTATCCGCTGAGCCGGAAGAAAGTCGAGGCGCTCCAGGTCGAGAAGGAACGCCACCTGAAAGAATCATACGAGAACAAGACGATCGACTTCTGAGCCGGAGTCTGAATACCGCTTAAAGCAATATAAACAAATAGATCCGGACAGGCTTCGCCGTCCGGATCTTTTTATCAGGGGTTCTCGCCGGCTTCGCGCCGTCCGGGTCTTTTTTACCGGGACTTCTCGCCGGCTTCGCGCCATCCGGGTCTTCTTACCAGAGCTTCTCGCCGGCTTTCACGAACCAGACCGGGTCGTCTTCCGGTCCGCACGGGACCGTGACATGCATCCCGCCCGGGATCGCCCTGCCTTTCCCGCGAAGCTGCCAGCCGCCTTCCTGCGCCGGCAGGAGCACCTCGACGGCATTCTTTCCGGGATCGAAAACAGGGCAGGCCAGCACCTTGCTGCCGCAGAAGAAGCAGTCGCTCTCCGTATCGTATCCGGGCTCCTTTAAGAAGACCGGGAAGATCAGCGGTTCATATGCCTCACGGCACCGCTCCGCCTCCGCGAACAGGTACGGGACCATTTTCTCACGGAGCGCGAAAAGCCGCCGGACCGCCGGAAGCAGTTCCGGGTACAGCCAGGGCATCGTCGAAGCGCTGCCGGGTTTCCAGGAATGCAGGACGAACCGCGGCAGGAACAACCCGTACTGGATCCAGCGCAGGAACAGTTCGGGCTCCGGCTGCGGGCCCGCGAAGCCCCCGATGTCCGGTCCGAAGAACAAAAAGCCCGACAGCGAGAGCGTCATGGCCTGATAATGATTGTAGCGCAGCTCCCCGAACGCGGTCAGGTTGTCGCCCTGCCAGGTCGTCGCGACGCGCGGCGTGCCGGCAATGGCGCAGCGCGAGATGTTCAGCGGCGTTTCGACGCCCGCCTCGATGCAGGCCTCCCGGCTGGCACGCGCCATCAGATAGGAAAACAGCGGCCGGATGCGGCGCGCCGGCAGCGGATGTCCGAACCCGCAGGCCTGCACGCTGCCGTCCCAGACGTCGTACTCGTTATTGTCGTTCCAGATGTTGCAATAGCCTTTTTCGACCAGCGCGGTCCGGACTTTTTCCTTCCAATACGCGTATGTTTCGGGGTTCGTGAAGTCCAGGTACGCCGCCATGCCGCCCCAGAACGGGAACAGCGCCGGCTCTCCGTCCGCGTCCCGCAGGAACAGGCCCTTCTCGGCGATCTCATCGAACAGCGGGTGGTCCGTCAGCATTGCCGGCTTGACGTTCGGCATCAGTTCCAGCCCGTGCGCCTTGAAATACGCGGCCAGCCCTTCGGGCGAAGGGATCTTGTCCGTGTTCCAGTGAAAGACGCAGCGCTTGTCGCCGATCTGCGTGTAGCCGCTCGAAAGGTAGAACCCGCCTGCGCGGATGCCGTTCTCCTCGCACCGGCCGATGAACCCGCGAAGCCGCGCGTCCGCATCCGGCGCGTCCGTGTATTCCATGGTGCTGCCGCAGTAGCGGAACGCCCACTCCGGCACCGGCGCCGCCTTCCCGCAAAGGGCGGCAAAGCGCCTGACGATCTCCGCCGGCGTTCCGAGGATCAGGTAGAAGACCATGTTCTCTTCTTCGAAGCGTACGGCGTGGAACGGCTGGAAGTAATTGTCGTGCTCCCTGCCGAGGTCGACCGTCCCGTTCGAATATGTGTCGTAAAACAGGCCGTAGGATCCTGCCGCGTTTTCACAGATGAAGAACGGCACCTGCTTGTAGAGCGGGTCGCCCGTCTTCGCGGAAAAGCCCATGGCGTCGCCCGCGCCGAGCACGAAGCGCCCGCCGGCTTTGTTGACGCCGCCGCATTTGTCGCCCAGGCCGAAGATCTTCTCCCCTTCTTCCCGGCGCGTGTAATGCACGGACCCGTCTCCGAGTTCGCCGTCGAAATTATAAGCCAGTCCGTCGCGGTCCTGATACAGGATGCCGCGGCTGTTCTCTGCCGTGATCCGGAAATTCTTCAGTTCGATCCCGAACCGTACGCCGTCCAGCGTAAAAGATACGCTGTTCTCCGTTTCCGCAATGTCCGGCGTCACCGTCCGCAGCCCTTCCAATGAAAGTTTGTCCCGCCCTTCGACCGGGCAGTCCTGCTCCCCGGGACACACGCTCCAGGTCGGTACGACCGGCACCCCGGGCCGAAGCAGCGCCACGCGCAGCATGTGCTCCAGCAGGTCCACACGCATGGTCACGCCGTCCGCCCGGTACGTCAGCGTCCCCGGCGCACTGTCTGTCTTCACAAACCGATGATTGAATTTCATAGTGCTTCGTCCATGTCCGGAAAGGCTCTTTTAGGCTTCCGCCGCTTTTCCGGCACAGAGCATGCCGCTTCCGCCCGTTCCGGCGGCGGATCCGCCGGTCCCGGTCTGTTCATGCAGCCCTGCACCGTTTATTATAGGAGGTTTTTTGCACGGTTTCAACCGGAAAGCCTGAAGCACCGCGGCATATCCGTCCGTGTTTTTTGCAACCCCCGTTATGCCGGCGCTCCTCGCCTCGCTTACATGAACAGAAAGACGATGATGCCCGCTGCCACGATCGCGCCGATCCCCAGTTCGAAGGAATGCTCCTTCATTTTCCGACTCAGCTTCGCGCCCGTCTTTTCCTCCTTCTGCCGGATCTGCTGCGGCCTTTCGCTGTCCGGCATGCCGCTTCCGGGCGAATCATCCCATGGGCTGTGCGGGGCCTGACGGGTGCTTTGCCGGTCTTCCCGCGCGCCCCACGGTTCTTTCGTTTCGTCCCTCAAGTCGTTCCTGCCGCTTCCGGCCCGCTGTTTTTCGCGCCAATCCTCGAACAGCGACGAGCCCTGCCGGCTCTTCCGAAGCCCCAGCTCCTCATAGACCGCCAGGTCTTCCTCCTCCGAGAGGAAATCCTCGTCAGAAAATGCCGCCAGCCCCCGGGCCCCGTTTGCGGATTCACC
>JAGDBR010000215.1 GCA_017958935.1 Lachnospiraceae bacterium
AGCCACCACTTTCTCGCGGAAGCCGCGGTCAGTATACAGCCCATCAGGTGCCATTTTCCGTTCGCGTGGGCGAATGAGTGGAGCGCGCATTTTTCGTCGACGGAGAACGTGTCCTGCGGGATGAATACGGTGCCGCTCGTACCGAGCGAGATGTTGCAGCCGCCCTCGCCGATGATGCCCGTGCCGACCGCCGCGGCGGCATTGTCGCCCGCGCCGGCAGCGACCTTCACGTCTTTCGGCAGGCCGAGCAGCGAAGCCACCTCCTCCTTCAGCGTCCCGACGGTCTCCCAGCTCTCGAAGAGCTTCGGCATCCGGTCTTCCGTGACGCCGCAGAGATCCAGCATCTCTTTCGACCAGCACTTATGCTCCACGTCCAGCAGCAGCATGCCGCTCGCGTCCGAATAGTCGCAGCTGTGCACGCCGGTCAGGCAGTAGTTGATGTAGTCCTTCGGCAGCATGATCTTCCGGATCCTGGTGAAATTCTCCGGCTCGTGCTTCTGCACCCAGAGGATCTTCGGGGCCGTGAAGCCCGCGAAGGCAATGTTCGCCGTGCGCTCCGAAAGCGTCTTCCGTCCGATCTCTTCGTTCAGGAAGGCGACCTCCTCTTCGGTGCGGCCGTCGTTCCAGAGGATCGCCGGGCGGATCACCCGGTCTTCCTCGTCCAGGATCACGAGCCCGTGCATCTGCCCGCCGGCGCCGATGCCCGCGACGGCATTCCTGTCGAAGCCCTCCAAAAGCTCCGGCAGGGCGTCCTTCACGGCCTCCCACCAGTCTTCAGGCGCCTGCTCGCTCCAGCCCGGCTGCGGAAAACTCAGCGGATAATCCCGGCTGACTTCATTCAGGATCGCTCCCTTTTCATCCACCAGCAGCAGCTTGACTGCCGACGTTCCCAGATCGATTCCGATGTACAGTTTCAAGAGGATGTCCTCCTTTCAAAGAAGCGCCGCCGTCCGGCGGCGCCGTGCTGTTTCAGTTCTCCGGACGGTCGTCTTCCATCCCGCGTCCTTCGTTTTCTGCAGGCACTGCATCCAACGCAGTCCCTGTTATCCCTTCCGGTTCCGTATCCTGCAGGATCTCCGCTGTTCCAGAGATCTCTTCCGGACTGTTTCCGCTCTCGTCCGCCGGCTTCTCCTGCGTGTCCTTGCGGTACCGCTTCCAGGCATACCAGGCGAAGCCCGCGCCCGCGAGCATGAAGAACACGCCGAAGACCCATGAGATCCACGGAGCCAGTGTGGAGCTGCCGTTCAGGTGGTCCCTGATCAGCGAGTATCCGAGGTAGATCAGGTAGGCCGCCACGCCTGCGCGCAGCACCCCCATCATGATCACGCGGCCGCGTTCTTCCGGAGTCATATTGCCGTTCATTCGTTTCTCCCCGCTATGCAGGCAAAACACGGACGGACGGCCTCCCGGCCGCCCGTCCGCTCCTTTACCGTCAGCTGTTCTTTTTCTTCGAAACGACGTCGAAGACGACGGCTGCCAGAAGGACGAGGCCCTTGACCACCTTCTGGTAGTTCGCGTCGACGCCCATGATGCTCATGCCGATGTTGATGACGCCCATCAGCAGCGCGCCGATGATGACGCCCGGCACGGTACCGACGCCGCCGTAAGCGGATGCACCGCCGATGAAGCAGGAGCCGATCGCGTCCATTTCATAGTTCTGGCCGTAGGTCGGCTGCGCCGAGGTCAGACGGGCGATCGTTAGGATGCCCGCAAGACCTGCCAGGAGGCCCATGTTGGCATACGCGAAGAAGTAGACCCGCTTCGTGTTGATGCCGGACAGCCGTGTCGCGGTCTCATTGCCGCCGACCGCGTACAGATGACGGCCGATGGTCGTTTTCGACGTGATATAACTGTAGATCGCGATGACCGTCACGACCCAGATCAGCGCCATCGGAAGGCCCTTGTACTGTGCCAGACGGACCGTGAAGAAGATGCCCACTGCGACGATGACAAGGGACTTGACCGCGACCTTGTACATCGAATCCGCTTCCAGGCCGGCCTTCCGGCGCGCGAGGTTGCTGCGGACCGAAAGGATGAGGTACGCAAGGCACGCCAGTGCGCCGACGACGATGCAAAGGATGTTGATGCTCTCGCCGTGGAAGATGTCCGGGACGTAGCAGTTCGCGCCGCCGCCGAAGATGCGGACGAACGCTTCGTTCGTGACCGCCATCGTCTTGCCCTGCAGCACCACGTTCGACAGACCGCGGAAGATCAGCATGCCTGCCAGCGTCGTGATGAACGGCGGGACCTTGACGTAAGCGATCCAGAACGCCTGCCACGCACCGATCAGCAGACCGATGACGAGCATGACCAGGACGGCCAGCCACATGTTCAGTTCATTGTGCATCAGGACGGCGCCGATCGTGCCGACGAAGCAGACGACCGAGCCGACGGACAGGTCGATGTTGCCGCCCGTCAGGATGCAGCACAGCATACCGGTCGCCAGAATGAACACGTAGGCGTTCTGCGAGATGATGTTCGTGATGTTCTGCGGCAGAAGGATCTTGCCCTTCGTCTGCCAGGCAAAGAATGCCGTGACCAGCACCAGGGCGATGATCATCGTGTATTTCTGCACAAATGTCAGAATCTTCGTCTTCGTTGTCATGATTCCTTATTCTCCTTTGCATCAGGATTGACCGACAGGATACGGGCCATGATCTTCTCCTGGCTGGCCTCCTCCTGAGTAAACTCACCGACGATACGCCCCTCGTTCAGCACGTAGATCCTGTCGCACATGCCCAGGACCTCCGGCAGTTCCGAGGAGATCATGATGACGGACTTGCCTTCCGCCACCAGATCGTTGATGATGCAGTAGATCTCATATTTCGCGCCGACGTCGATGCCGCGCGTGGGCTCGTCCAGGATCAGAATGTCCGGATCGGCGTACATCCACTTCGAAAGCAGCACCTTCTGCATGTTTCCGCCGGAAAGCGTTCCGACGTTCAGCGTCACGGACGGCGTCTTCGTGCGGAGCTTGTTCTTGTACTCTTCCGCGACCGCCAGTTCCTTGTCGCGGTCGATCACGCCGTGCTTCGTCACGCCCTTCAGGTTCGCCAGCGTCGTGTTGACCGAGATCGGGTTCGTGAGGATCAGGCCATTGCCCTTCCGGTCTTCGGTGACGTACGCAAGTCCCGCCTCAATGGCTTGGCGCGGCGAATGGAGCTTGACTTCTTTCCCGTGGATCTCGATCGTGCCCGAGATCTCCGTGCCGTAGCTGCGGCCGAAGATCGACATCGCGAGCTCCGTACGGCCCGCGCCCATGAGGCCCGAGAAGCCGACGACCTCGCCCTGCCGGACGTTGAAGGAAACGTCGTCGACGACCTTCCGCTCCGTATAGATCGGATGGTAGACGTTCCAGTGCTTGACCTCCAGCGAAACGTCGCCGATCGGAACGCCGTGCCGCTTCGGGAAGCGGTCTTCGAGTTCACGGCCGACCATGCCGCGGATGATCCGGTCTTCACTGATGTCGTCGACGCCCTTCGTCAGCGTTTCTATCGTTTTTCCGTCGCGGAGGACCGTGATGTCGTCCGCCACGTACGAGACTTCGTTGATCTTATGCGAAATGATGATCGAAGTCATGCCCTGCTTCTTGAACTCCAGCAGCATGTCGAGCAGCGCCTTCGAATCTTCCTCGTTCAGCGACGAGGTCGGTTCGTCGAGGATCATCAGCTTCGCGTTCTTCGCAAGCGCCTTCGCGATCTCGACCAGCTGCTGCTTACCGACACCGATGTCCTTGATCAGCGTCTTCGACGATTCGTGCAGGCCGACCATCTTCAGGTATTTCGTCGCCTCGGCGTGCGTCTTGTCCCAGTTAATGGCAAAGGCCTTGCCCTTCTCATTGCCCAGGAACATGTTCTCGCCGATGCTCATGTAGGGGATCAGCGCAAGTTCCTGATGGATGATGACAATGCCCTTGTTTTCGCTGTCTTTGATATTGTTGAATTTGCAAACTTCGCCTTCGTAGATGATGTCGCCTTCGTAGGTGCCGTACGGCCACAGACCGCTCAGGACCTTCATCAGCGTGGATTTTCCTGCTCCGTTTTCACCGACCAATGCGTGGATACTGCCCCGTTTGACTGCAAAGTTGACGTTGTCCAGGGCTCTTGTGGCGGGGAACTGCTTCGTGATCCCACGCATTTCCAGAATATTATCCGTCAAAAAATCCCCTCCGTTCTGTATGGAAATCTGTATGGAATACATCGAGCAAGGCGGGGAGTCCCCGCCTTGCCCTTTGTATAGAGTCAGCAGAACTTACTTCAGGTCAGACTCTTTGTAGTAACCGGAGTCGATCAGGATCTCCTTGTAGTTGTCGGCCGTGCAGCTCACCGGCTCGCACAGGTACGACGGGACGATGACCTTGCCGTTGTTATAGGTCTTCGTGTCGTTGATCGGGGGCTCCTGGCCCTTCATCAGCGCGTCGACCATCTCGACGACCTTGGATGCCAGCGTACGCGTATCCTTGAAGACGGACATTGCCTGGCGGCCTTCGATGAGGTTCTTCATGATCGCGATGTCGCAGTCCTGACCGGTGATGATCGGATACACATCGTTCGTGTAAGAAGAAGCCAGAGCGTTCTCAACG
>JAGDBR010000216.1 GCA_017958935.1 Lachnospiraceae bacterium
AACGGAACAGGCGGCAGCGGGCAGAGCAAAACGGAGAGCACGGCGGCGCCCGAAACGGCGGAGGAGACTGGTCCGGCACGGCCGGACCTGCTCACCTGGCAGGAGCCATGGCAGCAGGCGCTGGCAGGCGTCCTGAACGAGAAGCTGAAGGACCTCGGAAGACCGCATGTCGTGAACGATTCCATTGCCAGGATCGAAGGGACCGGCATCGTGCACATGCAGGATCTCGACAAGGACGGGGAAGAAGAGCTGCTGATCGTTTACGCTGAGAAAACGGCGGAAGGGTATAACGATTACGTCTTCGAGATCTGGAAAGGTCACGGCGGAAAAGCAGAGCGCCTCTTTGCGGGGCTGCCTTACAGGGCCGGTGTCGACAACCAGGGGATCGCGCTCTGGGAGGATGAGAAGGGCAGTATCTTTTTCCGTTATGACACGAAAGACACCATGAACGGGAAATTCCTCGGAACGATCGAAGAAGGTGCGTTCCGCGAGGCCTTTGAGATCGACTGGAGCCAGTTTTCCTACGACACGGAAAAGAGCGTCTATCTGTACGGAGGACATGAGTACCGGGAGACGGGGAACTTCATGGTCAACTGCTACTATCCCGCAGATTCGCCGGCCTATCAGGATTGGCTCGCGGAGCTGATGGACAGCTACCGCGGCGCCTTGACGTCGACGGGGCTTTCGAAGGAAGAGGGCGCTGTCGTCTATTCGCCGGGACTGACGTCCCTTTTGGATGACAAGTACCTGAAGATCCGCGTGACCCACACGAATGCCGCAGGCAACGTCACGGCAATCTGGGAATATGAATACGACGAGGCGGGCCGGGAGACCCGCACCTACCGGAACGACATCCTCCGCACGGAAACGCTGTTTCATTCAGACGGCACGCCCGCACGGGAAGTGAGTTACAGGTCGAACGGCCTGAAGAGCGAGGAAAGCCTGTACGACGGCCGGGGCAATCTCCTTGAAAAGATCACCTATACCGACAACGGGCGCGAGAACTGGCATTATATCTATACCTACGATGAGAAGGGCAGGATGGCGACGGCCACGATGGGGATCGGCGGCCTGAAGGAGTATTACTACAATGACGATGACGTCCTGATCGAGGCGAAGACCGTCGATCCGGATACCGGCGCCGTCGAGAACACGCATACCTTCGTTCTGGACGAACAGGGGCGGCCGGTCGAAGAGTATCTGAACAGCGGCGGCCGGCACCTGAAATACAAGACATGGGAGTACCGCAGCGACGGGACGCATTCGGAAACGCTGTGGGATTACAAGCATTACGACGAGCACGTCAACTGGGTCTATCTGGAAGGGAACGAAAAGCCCGGGACCGTGACGGAATTCGACGCCGAGGGGCGCGAGATCCTGGTGTCGGTATATGCTTTCAAAGACTTCGGGAAGACGGAGCAGGTCCTTTATACGACAGAGGAGACCGTCTACGATGAAGACGGGAATATCCTGACGAAGACTGTAATCACCCGGAACGAGGGCGTGCCATCGTATGAGGAAAAGACCGAAAACGAGTGGACCGCGGACGGGCAGCTGAAAAAGCGTGTGATGACATATCATAACTACGGCTACTGGGCGCACCTGGGAGAGACCGAGCACGAGCTCAGTTTCACGGATTACGAGTCCGACTTCAACGAAGCCGGCTACCGCGTGCACGTGAAAACGTGGAAATGCGCGGATCCGTATACCAATACCGCCGACGACGTTTACATGAATGACGAGATGTTCATCCTTTACGAAAACGCGTACGGCGACCTGATGGGGATGGATTACTGAAAAGCGGCCGGACGCTCAGTTTTTGCCGGAGATCTTCCTTAAGTGCAGATAGACCGTGTTCGGGCTGATCTCCAGTTTTTCCGCGACCATCTCGACGCTGCCTTTGAGCGAGAAGACGCCCTTCAGGTACAGGCGGCGGATGATCTCCTTGTTCTTCTGCGAGACCGGGATCGAGTCGTCTTCCTTGACGGCGCGCTCCAGCTCCTCGACGGAAGCCGCCACAATCTCCGTGGAGTCCTCCGCGAAGGTCTCCTGCTGCGTCGGCAGCAGGGTCTCGCCCATCGACGAGAAGAAAGAGGTGAGCACTTCACTGACGGAGGTGTTCAGGTAGAAGTTGATGCACAGCAGGCCGATGATACGGTCGTTGTCGCCGAGCACCGGGAACGTCGTGCTCTTCAGGGTCTCGCCCTTGCGGTTCTACGAGAAGTAGCGGATGCCGTGGGGCTTTCCCTTCTGCTCGTTCAGCTGCTTGAGCATGGAGAGCGCCAGGTCCGTGATCGGTGCGCCTTCTTTCCTGCCGGTGTGGTAGCCGTTCACGATCTTGATGACCGAGTGTTCGAAATTCTCAAGGCTGTGCAGGGCGATCTCGTAGCCCGCGCCGAGGTAGGCGGCCAGATCGTCGACCATGGATGCATAGGACGAGAGGACGCGTTTTTCTCTTGAAGACAGAATGATGTTGTTCATGGAAACTCCTGTTTTTTCGGGGTTTTTTACAGCAGGGAATAAAAAATAATTTATTCTGTAATGTATTATAAAAAAAACAGGCCGAAAAAACAACCGGATTTCACTAAAAAGAAAAAAAGAATGCCGCTCCGTGCGATACGGGGCGGCATCTTTTATGCTGCGGTCATCCGGCCGCTTCGGCAGGACGTGCCTGCCGGGACAGGTTGATCTACAGCCGTCTTACTTGACGTCCGGGAACTCTTCGACCGGATAGTCCGGCTCTTCCCTGACGATCTTGCCGTTCTTGCCTTCATAGGCGCGTCCCCAGCCGGTGAGGACGGAGACCAGGAAGACGAGGAACAGGGTGAAGCCGTAGAACGTTCCGCCGAAGACCGCGACCGGCGACAGACCGGTGAGCGCGGCGCCGATGAAGACGAAGACGCTCATGAACGGGATGATGGCCGGCAGGGAGTTCGCGACGCCGTCCAGCAGGTTCGCCCTGCGGTACGGATGGATGCGCTTTGCATGGCCGATCTTGTTCAGCACCGGACCGAAGGTCAGGATCGAAGCACTCGTCACGCCGCCGAAGATGAAGGTGGTCAGCGAGATGCCGATCAGGCTGGCAAGCTCCGCGCCGCGCGGGGTGCTGGCCATCTTGCTGTTCAGGATCTTGTCGACCAGGAAGTCGAGCATGCCTGCTTTCGTCAGAACGCCCATGATGCCGAAGACCGCGATGACGAGGCCGACGGTGCCGAGCATGTTCGCGACGCCTTCCACGAGGAAGCCGACCGCCGCGTTGTTGCCGGCGTCATTGGAGAAGACGCGGGCGAACGGGTAGAGGCCGAGGCTTAAGCCAGTGATCAGACCGAGAACGAGGCCGACGAAGATGCCGAGGAAGATGTTGCGGGTATTGGTCGCCACGACGAGCATGACGACGACCGGGATCAGCATGAACAGGCTCTT
>JAGDBR010000019.1 GCA_017958935.1 Lachnospiraceae bacterium
ACGATGAGCGTGAGCCCCTTGTCGTCCGGTCCGTCGGGGATATCCTCTTCAGGCATCATGCCCGGCGTCATGCCGACCGGCCGGATGCCTTGTCCCATACCGGCCGTGAACGGGCCTGAGAAGACCGTAGGCTCCGGTTTCGGGACGGCGTCCGTGACCGGCGCTTTCCCTTCCAGCAGCATGCCGCATTCCGGACAGAACCGGGCGCCTTCCGGGACTTCAGTGCCGCAGCCCGGGCAAAAAGTTTTCCTGTTTTCTTCCATGACCTTGCTTCCTCCGTTCATCTTTTTCAAAATACCATAAAAAGAGGCGGGAGGGAAGCAGACAGCTTTCTTTTTTGGTAGATTTATGCGCCGTGATTCGTTATAATGGGAACAGTACTGTATGAAAAGGAGTGCCGCATGTACTATCTGATCAAGGAAACACTGGAGAAAGCGACGCAGGAGGAGTGCCTGAAGCATGAATTCCCTTACGTCGCCGTGGTCTCGGACCGGGAATTCAACGAGGATCCGGCATTTTTCGACATGGGCATCGACATGGGCGTCGACAGCGACCATCCCGCCACGACGAAGATCGTCGTCAATTACGACTCCCTGACCGGCGCGCTGAATCTGTTCAACCGCAAGGACATCTTCGGGAAGGCGGGGCAGTGCGCGTTCGCACTGGACGAGAAGGGGATCGCCTTCATCAACGACGACGGCACGGCGCAGCAGATCATCGACCGCATCGCAGCGAGCCGGAAGTGGCGCAAGCCTTCGCTCGCGCGTTTCATCTACGACTTCCTCGAGGAGATCGTCTCGGGGGACCTCCGGCTGTTCGAACAGTACGACAAGCGGCTGGACGATCTCGAAGACCGGATCCTTTCCGGCGAGACGAAAGGCATCCTGCGGACGATCATCGACCTGCGCGGCGAGGTCCTCGAGATCCATACGCATTACGAGCAGATGCTCGATCTTTCCCAGGAACTCCAGGAGAACGAGAACAATTTCTTCGAGCCGGAGGACCTGCGCTATTTCGACATGTACACAAACCGTCTGCTGCGGCTCTCGAACCTGATCGCGGCGCTGCGCGAGCGCGTGATCCAGGTGCGGGACCTGTACGACACGCAGCTCGACATCCGGCAGAACAAGGTCTCGGCGATGCTGACGATCGTCGCGACGATCTTCATGCCGCTGACGCTGATCGCCGGCTGGTACGGCATGAACTTCAAGTACATGCCGGAACTCGACAAACCGTGGGGCTATCCCCTGGTGATCGGGATCTGCCTGGTGATCATCATTGTGAGCATTATCTTCTTCAAGAGAAAGAAGTGGTTTTAAACGGGACCGCACCGGCGCGGCCCTGACGAAGGAGGTCTTCCATGCCAGCAAAAGAAAGAAATCCGGAGAACCGGGCGCACATCCCGGCGAAGCGCGTGTTCACGGACCGCGACGAGCCGCGGAGGGCGTTCGCGGAAGCGTACGAAGCCGTCTGCCGGCATCCGGCGGACTATAAGGTGGTCCATTATTACGGGCGCGGCGGCATCGGCAAGAGCTGCCTGCTGCGCTTTCTGTACGCGCAGATGCGCGAGGAGAAGGCCTATACGCTCTTCTACGACATGGAAGAGGGCACGGAGATGCGGCGGATCCTGACCAGGCTCCGCAACAAGCTCATGCAGGAATATCCGGATCACTTCTCGTTCGATTTCTTCGATCTTGCGCTGCTGAAGTACAGCGAGCTCGCGGGAGAGCGGAACGAACTCGTGGAGAAGGAAGACGAGACGATCATCGAGAGCAATCCGATCCTCTCCGCGCTGCTGGACGGGGTCGCGCTGATCCCGGGCATCTCCGTCGTGTCGACGGTGATCGAGCACCTGACGAAGGGCTATCACCACGTGAAGGACATCAGCGACTATGTGAAGAAACTGCTGGTCGAGAAGGCCGCGAAGCTGGAGAGCATGCAGCTGGCGGACCTGCTGGACAAGCTGCCGGAATACTTCAGCGAGGACCTCGCAAAGTCATGCAAGAAGCTGGACAAGCCGCTCGTGCTGTTCCTGGACACCTACGAGCAGTTCGTGAACTACATGAACGACGTGGGCGTGGCCGGCGAAGAGGACCGGTGGCTGCGCGACACGATCATCCAGTATACGCCGAACAGCGTGTGGGTGATCGCGGGCCGCGACCGCCTGCGCTGGCGCGAGATCGATAAGAACTGGACGGACGATCCGGATTATTCGGATCATATGCTCGGTCATCTGGCACGGGTCGACGCGATCCGTTTCCTGCAGACGGCGGACATCGACGACGAGAAACTCTGCGGGGAACTCTACGAACTGACGGACGGCGACCCGCTGTATCTGGACATCAGCGTGAGCACGTGGCAGGATCTGAAGGCGGCGGGGAAGACCCCGGCGATCGACGATTTCGGCAACGAGAAGCAGCTGGTCAGCCGGTACCTGCGCTACATGGATTCGGCGCACAAGGACATGGTCGAACTGCTGGCCTGCTTCGGCAAATGGACCGACGAGGAGGCGAAGGAAAAGATCCCGAAGATCGCGGGAAGCTTCAGCCGGACGGTCTATGACACGATCGTCGGGTCGACGCTCGTGCAGAGCGACGGTGCCGGCGGCTATTACCTGCACCGCGTCGTGCGCGAGGCGATCCTCGGCCAGATCCCGGAGAAGGAGATGAAGGAAGTCTCCGAGAAACTGTCCGTCCTCAGCGGCGAGACCGAGAAGAAGTTCTCGCTCGAATACGTGGCGGCGCTGGACATCGAAGTGGACCGCCTGATCGAAGGCCTGAAGCACGGCGCCGACGTGTCCGTAAAGAGCATCCGGGACATGGTCAAGACCTTGAAGAAGCAAGGGAACGAACGGGAGATCCTGCGCGCGCTGCTGCCGCTGTTCAGATACGAAGAATCCGTGGACTTCAAAGACACCCAGGTTTACCGGGTGCTGTCCGATTTCCTGAGCGCGCACGTCGCGGCGGACAGCGTGCCGCAGCATCTGGAGCGCTCCGGGAAGGTCTATGAGGCGTACGTCCGGAACGGCGTGACCGGTATGCCGCGGGAGACGATCGCGGAATCCTACCTGTATTCGTTAATGAACAACGGCCGCTTCGAGGAAGCACTGAAGCTGGCCGGAGCCGAGAAAGAACGGCTGGAAGCGGAGGGCAGGGCCGACAATTACTACACGGAGATCCTGGTCCTGATCGGCTCCGTCTATTCGCGGCAGCGGCGCTTCTCCGAAGCCGCAGAAGTCCTGGAGAAGGCATACGGCCTCCAGAAAAAACTTGTCGAAGAGAAGAAACGGAGTGCCGGCAACGTGATGAACGTCGTGAAGAACCTGGCCTTCGTCACCAGGCAGATGAAGAAGCCGGAACGTTCGCTGGAGCTGGATCAGGAGCTGATGCGGATGTACACGGAATCGTACGGCGAAGACTCGCTGTTCACACTGTCGTCCAAGGGCGACATCGCGATGGACTACCGGGAGCTCGGGCAGCATGAAAAGGCCGAGGCGCTGATGGGCGAGACGCTCGCCGTGTATGAAAAGAAACACGGCAGCATGCACACGTTCACCCTCGCTGCGGTCTCGCGGCTCGGGAACATCCTCTTCAGCGAGAAAAAGTACGCCGAAGCGCGCGACGTGTACAAGTCCCTGTACGAAAAACGGCTGGAAAAGTACGGAAAGCTGCATCCGGATACCTGTACGTCGCTTTGCAATTATGCCGATGCGGTGCACTGGGCGGGCGACAAGGCCGAAGGAAAGCGGCTGCACGAAGAGGCACTTGAATGCATGCACAAAGTCTACGGCGAAAATGCGCCGGAGCTTCGTCCGGTCCTGTTCGGCTTAAAAGGCGTTTATGCAGAGGGCGAAGAAGAAAAGGGCATCGAGGTGTGCAGGGAAGGCCTGGAGATCATGCGGCGGTATCCGTATCTGCAGGAGAACCGGCCGAACGATCTGGTACATTTCGCAAAGTGGCTCGGCTACTATCTGCGCCGGGCAAAACGTTTCGCCGAAGCCGAGGCCGTTGACCGTGAACAGGCTGCGTATCTTCAGGAGCATCAGCCGGAGTAATGGACCGATAACGTGAAATGCTCCGAAGCGCTGACACGGGACCTGTACAACCAGAAAAAGTACGATGAGGCCCTGGAGGTCTGCCTGAAGGGCATGGAGGCTGCCGGGAACCTGCCGGAAAAGAACACGGCCGTATCTTCGCTGATGAGCTGGCCG
>JAGDBR010000217.1 GCA_017958935.1 Lachnospiraceae bacterium
CGGCGCGGTGCCGCACTTGTGCACGCCGCCCAGCGCCTTCTCGACGATGTTCGAGACGCCGCCCGTGAAATTGCCCGGGCTGATCAGCTGGTTCCGGTAATCCGGCAGTTCCGGCTGCAGGCAGCTCTTCAGCAGGTCCTCGATGCCGTATACCGCGTCGTAGATCTTCTGCTCGACTTCGTCGCTGACCGCGCGGCTCGCGAGGTAATCCTCCGTCCCGATCAGCTCGTTCAGTTCGGAGATGACCGAGCTTCCGCCCGCGGACACGACGCAGTCCGACGCGTAGCCGACCGCGGGATTCGCGGCAAGCCCGCTGTTCGAATCCGTCCCGCCGCACTTCGTCGTCAGGAACAGTTCGGACAGGTCGCATTCGGTCCGCACGTCCTTTTTCAGCAGTTCGGCGAACTCCAGTCCCTTCGCGACCGCCTTTTCGACCGTTTCGTCCATGCCGCCCTCTTCCTGGATGACGAAGAGCGCGCAGGGCTTCCCGGTCTCCTTCACGATGTCGTCATAGACCTCCTGCGTCTTCAGCCGCTCGCAGCCCAGCGCCACGATGATGACCGCCCCGACGTTCGGGTGCTTCCCCATGGACTTCAGCGTCCGCGCGGTCAGCTCCAGGTCGAAGCCGATCTGCCCGCAGCCCAAGTTGTGCCTGAGGAGCACGGCGCCCGGGATCCTCCGCGCGATCTTCTCCGCGGCCGTGTTCGCGCAGAACACGTTGCTGATCACGGCGATGTGGTTCCGGACGCCGACGCCGCCGTACGGCCGCCGGTAGCCCATGAACGTCACCTTCTGCCCGCTGCGCGGTCCCTTCCAGTCCGTTTCGCGCCGTCCGGCCTTCGCTGTTTCCTTGCGCGCGGTCCGGCCGCGCTCGCAGAACATGTTGTGGTCGTGGATCCAGGTCCCCTCGGGGACGTCAACGAGCATCCTGCCGATCTCCTGTCCGTACTTGATGACCGCAGAACCCTTTTTTAAGGCCGTTAATGCCACTTTATGCGCCTGATCGACGTCGTTGCGAAGAAATACCCGTCTTCCTTCGACGTCGATGAAATCGCCCTTATTTGCCCTTTCCAGAAGGACTGCGACCGAGTCCTCGGGCCGCACCTTCAAATACCGTCTCTCCATCCTGTCCTCCTGTCCGCAGACGCGCTCCGGCTCAGGAATACTGAGCCGCCTCCGGGAAGAAGGCTTTCATCTCCTCCCAGAATTTCATGTTCGTGACTTCGACGAATTCCGAATGCAGATGATCCTCCGACGCGAAGCCTTCCGTCACCGGCACCTTCCTCTGGAACAGCTTCGTCCCGTCATAGACCAGGAACGTCCCGTCCTCGTACGTCAGCTCGATGCCGTACTGGCCCGCCCAGAAATAGTCCGTGTGCGCCATCTTCGTCTTCAGTTCCATCGAATCGAGCTTCGCGACCAGCTCCTGCACGCGGCCCGCATCCAGCTCGCTGCACGATGTGCTGCCGTTTCGCGCTCCCGTGAAGAAACGCGCGGAGACCACCTTGCTCTGTGTATAATACGTCGTCAGTTTCTTCGACGTCGGCCCGTACAGGAAACAGCCCGAAAGCAGGATGCACAGGACGATCGCCGCAAGCCCTAAAAGGGCTGCCGGCACGAATATCCGCGTGACTTCGTTTTTCTTCATGTTTGGATCCGCCTTTCCCCGATTTGTTCCATTATAGCAGAGGAAGCACAGGTTTTCCATAAGAAAAACGCGTTCCCTGCCCCGACGGCGAAAAAAGGACCGGCACCGCAGCTGCGGCGCCGGCCCTTCCCGGCAGACGGTCAGGAACCGTCTTCAGAAGATTCGCTGCGCGATCACTTGTCGCCGCGCTCTTCGTTATAGGTCTTCTTGACTTCTTCCCAGCCGGCAAGCAGGCTCTTCAGCCCTGCCTGAAGGAAATCCTTCAGTTCCGCGCCCGCGTCCGCAGCCGCTTCGGAGATCTTTTCAGCCGTCTCCTTCATCGCGACGCGCGCCGCTTCCAGACGCTCTTCGACGTCGGCCTTCTTCGGGGTCTCGCCCTTTTCCTTCGCTTCCGCGATCGCGGCCTGCGCAGCGGCAAGGCGAGCGATCGGGACACGGAACGGCGAGCAGGACACGTAGTTCAGACCGACCTTGTGGCAGAACTCGACGGTCGTCGGATCGCCGCCGTGCTCGCCGCAGATGCCGAGCTTGAGGTCCGGACGCGTCTCGCGGCCGAGCTTCGCAGCCATCTTCACGAGCTTGCCCACGCCGACCTGATCGAGCTTCGCGAACGGATCGTTCTCGTAGATCTTCTTGTCATAGTAAGCGCCGAGGAACTTGCCCGCATCGTCGCGGCTGAAGCCGAACGTCATCTGCGTCAGGTCATTGGTACCGAAGGAGAAGAACTCCGCTTCCTTCGCGATCTCGTCGGCGGTCAGTGCCGCGCGCGGGATCTCGATCATCGTACCGACCTTGTAATGCATCTCCGTGCCGGAGGCTTCGATCTCTTCGTCGGCGGTCTTCGTGACGAAGTCCTTGACGTACTTCAGTTCCTTCACTTCGCCGACCAGCGGGATCATGATCTCCGGAACGACTTCCCAGTCCGGATGCTTCTTCTGCGTGTTGATCGCCGCACGGATGACCGCTCTCGTCTGCATGACCGCGATCTCCGGATACGTGACCGCCAGACGGCAGCCGCGGTGGCCCATCATCGGGTTGAACTCGTGCAGGGACGAGATGATCGCCTTGATCTGCTCGACGCTCTTGCCCTGGGCGGCCGCCAGCGCTTCGATCTCCGGCTCGGTCGTCGGGACGAACTCATGAAGCGGCGGATCCAGGAAACGGATGGTGACCGGGCAGCCTTCCAGTGCTTCGTAAAGCTGTTCGAAGTCGTTCTGCTGATACGGCAGGATCTTCGCAAGCGCTGCTTCACGCTCTTCGACTGTGTCAGAAC
>JAGDBR010000218.1 GCA_017958935.1 Lachnospiraceae bacterium
AGATGTATGCGCGCGGCTATGTGCTCGTGGACATCCACGACATCGCCCGCATCGAGACCATGGCGGACGGAAGCGAACGCATGATGTACCTGCCGATCTATCTGCCCGAGGGGAAGAAAGCCTTCGTCATGTCACAGGACGACGTCTGCTACTACGACTATATGATCCGGTCCGCCGAGTACATCCGAAAGGACGACAAGGGCGATTCCTATACGGGGTGCGCGACGAAGCTCGTCATCAACGAAGAGGGAAAGATCGTCAATGAGATGATGATGAAGGACGGCACGTACACGTACGGCGCGTACGATCTGGTCCCGATCCTCGACGAGTTCATCGAGGCGCATCCGGACTTTTCCTATCACGGACACAAAGCGACGCTGGCGCTGACAGGCTATAACGGGATCCTGGGCTACAGGACCTCTTATATCGCCTACGCATCCGACGAGATCCTGAATCAGCATTACGACGCGCTGTTCAAGGGCGGACGGTTCGACGAAGCGCACGCTTATGAACTCGCGCGGGACCCGAAGGTCCACACCTATGAGGTGGCGGACATCGAGGACCAGCGGGCGGAGGCCGCGCGGGTGGCGCAGGCCCTCCTGGACGACGGCTACACGTTCGCGTCCCATACCTGGGGACACATGGACATGTCCGAGGTCGCCAGGGACACGCAGAATCCGGAGGAGCGGCTGTTCCGCGACACGCAGTGGTGGGACGTCGAGGTCGCCCCGCTGATCGGCGGGACCGACGTCATCATTTTCGCCTACGGCGGCGACATGGGCTGGCGGCCTTACGCGGCCGGAAACGAGGCTTATAAATTCCTGAAGAGCATGGGCTTCGACTACTACTGCAACGTCGACGCGTCCCAGCACACGTGGATGCAGCTCGTCAGCAGCGTGAAGTCCGACGACGGAAGCTACCAGGACACCGGCTTCTACCGGATGGCGCGGCGGAACCTGGACGGCCAGCGCATGCTTGAAGACATCCTGTATCCGGAGAAAGACCGCCTGACCGACCTGTTTGATTCGAAGAAGATCTTCAGCCGCAACCGGCCGCTTCCGACGCTTGAGGACATCGGGAAGCGCTTCGCGGGCGTGATGATCCCGGAGAACTACGACCCGGAGCACCTGTTCGACTGAGCGGGGAAAACGGCGGAACGCGCCTTGAAGAGCTGCACGCAAAACAGGCGCCGCATGCCGGGGGGAGACAGACATGTATGTGATCGCAGGACTCGGAAATCCTGATAAAAAATACCGGAACACGAAGCACAACGTCGGCTTCTGCGTCATCGACCGGCTGTCGGAAATGTACGGCATCCCGGTCACGACGAAGAAGTTCCGCTCGCTGATCGGCACCGGCATCGTGAACGGGGAGAAGTTCATCCTCGTGAAGCCGCAGACCTACATGAACTTAAGCGGCGAAGCGGTGCGCGCGGTCATGGAATTCTACGATGTGCCCGTCGAGAACCTCGCCGTGATCTGCGACGACGTCCAGCTGGACATCGGCGTGCTCCGGATCCGGCCGAAGGGCTCCGCCGGCGGCCACAACGGGCTGAAGAACATCATCCTGCAGCTGGCGACCGATGAATTCAAGCGCATCCGCGTCGGCGTCGGCAAGCAGCCGGAGGGCATGGACCTTGTCAGCTTCGTGCTGTCGAATCTGACGCCGGGAGAGAACAAAGTGCTGCGCGAAGTCTATGACGACGCCGCGCGCGCCGCGGTCGAGATCTTCTCGGAC
>JAGDBR010000219.1 GCA_017958935.1 Lachnospiraceae bacterium
GCGCCGGCTACATCGGCAGCCATACGACCGTGGAACTGATCGCGGCGGGATACGAGCCGGTCATTGCAGACAATCTGTGTAATTCTTCCGTGAAGGTGCTGGACAGGCTGGAGACGATCACGGGCTTTCGCGTCCCGTTCTATCGGGCGGACATCCGGGACAGGGCGGCGATGGAGGAGATCTTTTCGAAGGAGAAGATCGACGCCGTGATCCATTTCGCGGGGCTGAAGGCCGTCGGCGAAAGCGTCGCAAAGCCTTGGGAATACTATGAAAACAACATCGGCGGCACGCTTTGCCTGCTGGATGTGATGAAGCGTCACGGCGTGAAGAAAATCATTTTCTCATCGTCCGCGACCGTATACGGCTACCCGGACGCGCTGCCGCTGACCGAGGACGCGCCGCGCAAGACCTGTACGAACCCGTACGGCTGGACGAAGTGGATGCAGGAGCAGATCCTTGAGGACATCCGCAAGGCGGATCCGGAATGGAACATCGTGATCCTGCGCTACTTCAATCCGATCGGCGCGCACGAGAGCGGCCTGATCGGCGAGGACCCGACGGGAATCCCGAATAACCTGCTGCCCTACGTGACACAGGTCGCCGTAGGTCTCCGCGACCGCCTGACCGTGTTCGGCGACGACTACGCGACCCCGGACGGCACCTGCATCCGCGACTACATCCACGTGATGGACCTCGCGTCGGGGCACACGGCCGCCTTGAAGAAGATCGCGGAGCACTGCGGTTTCCGGATCTACAACCTCGGGACCGGCAAGGGCACGAGCGTGCTGGAGCTGATCCACGCGTTCGAAGAGGCGAACGGGCTCAAGGTGCCGTACGTGATCGGACCGCGCCGGCCCGGCGACATCGACTGCAATTACGGCGATCCGTCGCGCGCCGCGGCCGAAATGGGCTGGAAAGCCGTCCGTACGGTCACGGAAAGCTGCAGGGATTCCTGGAACTGGCAGAAAAAGAACCCGCACGGTTTCCGGGAGGCGTGAAAATCCTTGCTTTTCGAAAAGGTTTGTGCTAAAATCTTTTCCGTTATCACGAAAAAACGAAGAGGAAATCACTGTCATGAGTCAGAAAAAGGTAGACGCATATAAAGAAGCGAAGAAGACCCGCAAAGAGGATCTTGCGAAAGAGAAGAAAGCGAAGCAGCTGCGCCGCATCATCGGCTGGGTCGTCCTGGCCCTTGCGGTCGTCGCTTTAGGCATCGGCCTGTATATCACCGTCAAGAACATCCGCGAGAAGACCGCGGAAGACAACAGCGCTTATCAGGTTTCGGATTACGAGCTCGAAGACTACGCGAACATCGCCGGCACGACGGAAGCGCCGACGGAAGCCCCGACAGAGTCGCCGGCGGTCACCGAGAGCGCGGAAGCGACGGAGGCTGCGTCCGCGGAGAATACTTCGGAAGCGGCATCGGCAGGATCGAACTGACGGTCATGAAAACAAAACAGAAGAGGCCCGGATGGGCCTCTTCTTTGTTTTGACCGGGTGATGAAAGGGTTAAAAAAGAGGAGCCCCGGGGGGACGTCCAGTCTCCGCCACCCCGGGGGAATTATGAAAAACATTACACTATCTTGAAGAGAGAGGAAATCACTTGTTCTTTCGTTCTTGCTGATTACAATATAAGCCATAATGATGAATAATCTATGAACGGATTGAGAAAGTTTTCTAAATAATTCGAAAAGTGCACCCTGCAAATTGTAAAAAGTGCACGAAGAAGGCAAATATTAAGCAATTGATAATAGTTTTTAACAAATTTGTAACATTTCGCTTTACAAGGGGTTTCGGGTGTGTTATAATGACGGACGCAAACAGGAGGATAGGGTAATGGAACAGTTTGCGATCAGAGGCGGTCGGCGCCTCACGGGTGAAGTGGTCATATCCGGCGCGAAGAATGCGGCGCTGGGTCTGTTGGCGGCATCCATCCTGTCCGATGAAGACGTATTTGTCCGCAACATTCCGGACGTCAGCGACGTGAACACCTTGCTCGACGCGATCCGTGACACGGGCGCGACCGTCGAACGGCTCAGCCGTCACGAGGTCCGCGTCAACGGCAGCACGGTCCGGAACTATGTGGTCGACAATTCCTATATCCGTAAGATGCGCGCGGGATACTACCTGCTGGGCGCTCTGCTCGGCAAGTATCACTTCGCGGAGGTCGCGCTTCCCGGCGGCTGCACGATCGGAGACCGTCCGATCGACCAGCACATCAAGGGTTTCGAAGCCCTCGGCGCGAAGGCGGAGATCGTGAACAGCATGGTCCTCGCCCGGGCAAGCGCCCTGAAGGGCGGCCATGTCTTCTTCGACAGCGTTTCCGTCGGCGCGACGATCAATACGATGCTCGCAGCCGTGTTCGCCAAGGGCCGGACGACCCTGGAGAACGTGGCGAAAGAGCCGCACGTCGTCGACGTCGCGAACTTTTTGAATTCCATGGGTGCCCGGATCAAGGGCGCGGGCACGGACGTCATCCGCATCGACGGCGTCGAGAAGCTGCACGGCACGGATTACACCGTGATCCCGGACCAGATCGAGGCAGGGACGTTCATGACGGCCGCGGCTGCCACGCAAGGCAGCATCCTGGTCCGCAACGTGATCCCGAAGCACCTGGAATGCATTTCCTCGAAGCTGCGCGAGATCGGCTGCGTGATCGAAGAATTTGACGACGCGGTGCGCGTGAGCGCGACCCGGCCGCTGAAAGCGACGAACGTCAAGACGCTGCCGTACCCGGGCTTCCCGACGGACATGCAGGCGCAGATGGCCGTCGTCCTGTCGACGGCAGCCGGCGAGTCGAGGATCACCGAAACGATCTTCGAGAACCGGTTCAGATATGTCGCGGAACTCAGGCGCATGGGCGCCGATATCGACGTGGATCAGAAGGTCGCCTCCATCAAGGGCGTTCCGGAACTGAAGGGCGCACAGCTCGTGGCGCCGGATCTGCGCGCAGGCGCGGCGCTGGTCATCGCGGCGCTCTCTGCGGAAGGCGAGTCCACGGTGGAGGAAGTGCGTTACATCCTCCGCGGCTATGAAGACTTCGTCCAGAAGCTGCAGCAGCTCGGCGGACAGATCGTCTATGTCGGATCCGACGAAGAGGCGCAGAAATACTTCATGCGCACGCGTTTCGCGGGCTGATAACAAAGGACCATACCGGCTGTAAGCCGGACAAACCGCGCGGAAGAAGCGGAAGCTGCCGCCGGCGTAAAAGCCGGCAGACCGGCAGTGCATTCACCGTGCGGAATAGAGAGAAGGGGCGTATCCGGCGTCCTTTCTTTTTTTATGCCCGCGCGGCTGCCCGCAGGGAGGGGTCCTGTAGAGACGGCGGAGGTGCGGGCGCATCGCCCTTCAGATCCTTTTCGGGGCGCAGCAGCCCGGTGATGCTGTTCATTCCGGTCTTCGGACCGCGGCTGTCAGGAAAGCGGCGCAATACTGTTCGGTGCCCTACCCGGGCGAAGGTCGCACGCGCTGCCAGCTTCCCCGGGGCGCGGCGGGCATCCGACCGTGCCCGCCTTCTGCCCTGCCGGTCATGAGAAGACGATAGCATTGCCGGAGGGCGCGCGCAAGGGTCCGCACGGCCGAAAACATCCCGCAGGCCGCGCACGGCCCCGAAGATCCGCACAGACCGTGCGCCGGACGGGCGTTTTCCGCACAGCCTGCGCCGAAAACGGAAAGCGCCGAAAACCGACACAAAAGCGCGGCCGTTCAGAACACAAAGGTTTCACTTTACGAAACGGACGAAAAAGAGTATACTGTAAGACAAGAACGACAGGAAAGGAAGTGATCGGTATGCGCCTGCAGAAAGTAAATGAACATGAAATTCGTTGCGTGATCAATGCCCAGGATCTGGAAGCGCATCAGATCACGATGAAGCAGCTCCGCTACGGGACGAAAGAAACGCAGGAGCTGTTCAAGGAAGTCGTTTCGAAAGCCATTGCCGAATACGATTTCAATACCGAGGGTCTTCCGCTGATGATCGAGGCGATCCCGATGAGCCCGCAGGAACTCCTGCTGATCATCTCGGCCGTCGAGGACGCGGAGGAACTGGACCCGCATTTCGCGGATTTTGCGGACGTCGACGCCGAGAGCGATGACCGGAAGCAGGAGCCGCGTTTCCTGGAGGCGGAAGCCGTGGAAGCGCTGGCGATCAAGGCCTTCGTCCTGTGGTTCAGGGACATCGAGGCCGCGGCCCGCTTCTGCAAGCACGTCCCGCTGTACGGGGGCCGGAGCACGCTGTACCGCTGCCCGGAAGGCGGCTTCTACATGGCCGTCACGCGTCCGGACGACATGTCCGCGAAGGATTTCAACATGTTCGTGAACAGCAGCTCGGAGTACGGCACGGTCGTGCCCGAAAGCGCGGTCCTCTACGCGCAGCTGAAGGAACACGGCACGCCGGTCATGGAGGATCCGCTGGTCAAGCTGGTCCGCATGTAAGGCGCAAATGCGAAGCAAAGCCCCGGGTGACGCATCACCCGGGGCTTTGCGGTCCGTGTCTGAAGACACGGTCATTCAGCCAGGTATTTTTCGA
>JAGDBR010000220.1 GCA_017958935.1 Lachnospiraceae bacterium
CTGCAGCGTCGTGATAGCAGTTCAGTCTGATCAGCAGCAGCGCGAACGCTTCATGAAGGGGCCGCAGCCGTTCCTCCGTCAGAAAAAAGCGTTCCGCCGCGAAATAGGCGCTGCCCCTGTCGGCAGGCACCCGCTCCGGGAAGCAGTCGATGACCCGGCACGGTCCCTCCAGCAGTTCCTCCGCAAGGTCGTCCAGGACGTTCACGCCGGTTTCCGGCTGTTCGCCGGCACCCTTCTTTTGCAGTGCATCCCACGCTTCTTTCGTGAGCAGACTGACGTGTCCCGTGCGCACTTCCTTTAATTGCGGCACCTCGACGCCGTTCGTCGTCCACTGGAAGTAGAAGCCGCATTTTTCCTGAACGCGCCGGGAGCGTTCGTTCCCTTCATAATAGCCGGCCCAGATCCGCTGCATGTGCAGTTCTTCGAAGCCGTGACGGATCAGTTCCGCCGCCGCTTCCGGCATCAGGCCCTTTCCCCAGTACGGCTTCCCGATCCAGTAGCCGAGTTCGCATTCGTCCTCGCCGCGTGCGAGGTCCGAATTGCCCTGCAGCATCAGTTCCGCCGCGCCGACGGGCTTTCCGGTCTCCTTCAGGCAGACCGCGTAGCACTGCGGCCTTGTCCGCATGCGCCGGATGATCTCCAGGCTTTCCGCGGCACTTTTATGAGGCGGCCAGCCGGCAGCCGGTCCCACCGCAGGATCTTTCGCATATTCGAACATGTCTTCGGCGTCCTTCTCTTCCCAGGAACGAAGGATCAGCCGTTCGGTCTCAAGGATCATCGCAGTCCCCCGGCGGCTCCATGCCGCCCGCGCATCCGAAAACGTGCCTTCGCACGCCGCCGCGCGCACGTACAAACCGCGCATTCAGCGCGTACCTCTCCGCTAACAATACCAAAACCCGCACGGGATTTCAATCTTTTTTTGAAAGACCGCCGTCTGTCCCGCAGGGCCGGACGCGTTTCGCAGGTCAAAGATGTAAGATATTTTATTCAGGAATGCAATTTTCTAATGGACTTTTAGGATAAATGGTGCTATGCTCTCTTTATAAAACCGTACTTTAAAAAGGAGGTACTGAATGAAGAGAATTATCGCTTTAGTTCTTTCGGTTTTAATGGTCGTGTCTCTTGCGGCTTGCCAGAAGCCCACACCGACCGAGAAGCCCGTTGAGTCGTCGACCGCCCCTGTGGAATCACAGCAGCCGACCGAGACGGAAAAGCCCACGGAGACTCAGAAGCCTGCCGAGCCGATCGTCATCTCTTTCTGGGATGAGAACGCCGGCGCCGGCCGTACCGAGTACTATGAGCAGCTGATCGAGATGTTCGAGAACGAAAACCCCGACATCAAGATCGAATACTTCGGTCTTGTCCAGGAAGAAGCCCTGAACAAGTTCATGAACGCCATCGAGACCGGAACGACCCCTGACGTGGCCGGTATCCAGACCACGATGCTGTCCGAGATCATGAGCACCGGCCACCTCGTCGACATTGAGCCGTACTGCGAGAAGTGGGACGAGTTCCAGTACATCACGAAGTCCGCGCTCGATCTGTACCGTCTGTTCGGCGACGGCAAGCTCTGCCTGCTTCCGCGTACGAACGACTGCAACATCCTTTGGATCAACAAGACGTACTTCGATCAGTACAATGTTGAGAAGCCGGAATACTGGAAGGATTTCTTCGAGATCATGCCGCAGCTGAACCACCCGGATGATGAGATCTATGCTTACACGATCCGCGGCGGCAACAAGGGCGCTTCCGAAGTCTGGTGCTACATGTACGACTACATCGGCTCCGGCGTCCTGCTGAACGAAGAAGGCTATTCGACCTGCAACCAGCCCGAGATCGTGGATTTCGTCGACAAGTATGCGAAGCTCTATCAGAACTACACGGCTACTTCCGACATCTCCTACGGTTATAAGGAAATGACCCTCGCATTCGACGGCGGCTCCGCTGCGATGTTCCTGCACAACCTCGGCTCCTATCCGAACCATGCAGAGACCTTCCCGGAGAAGAACATGGAATTCGAAGCGCTGCCGATGCCGCGTTCCGACTTCAACGGCAAGATCATCCGCTTCGCTGCCCTGAACGGCACGGCGATGTTCGACACCTGCCCCGAAGAAGAGCGCGAAGCTGCGTTCAAGTGGCTGTCCTACCTGTCCTCTCACGAAGGCAACTCTGTCCTTGCGAAGGGCTTCGGCGGTCTGCCGATCAACAGCCTCGTCATGGAAGACGACTGGGTCAAGGAAGCACCTCACGTCCAGATGTCTCTTGAAATGACGGCTCAGGACTACTACGAGGAGACTCCGAACCTGACCTACCTGCCCGGCTGGAAGAACGTCAGCCAGACGCTGGCCGATCCGGAATTCGCGGAAGTCTGCCTTGGCACGATGACCGCTCAGCAGTTCATCGACAATCTGGAGACCAGAATGAATGAGCTGATCGACGAATACAACAGCACGAAGTAAATCGGGCTGACGATCGGATCGTCAAACAGACTGCCGCCCCGGCGAAACACCGGGGCGGCAGTTTTATTTATGCGTTCAGCTTGTAAGCAGCCGTTCTTCCCGCGGATGCGCGGGAAAACTTCTCTTTACCCGCGGATGCGCGGAAAGGCTTCTTTTTATCCGCGGATGCGCGGGAGGAGGAATTCTGCCGCCTGTTTCGCGGCAATGTCCGGCGTCGGGACCGGGAAAATCTCGACCGATGCCCAGCCGTCATATCCGATCGCATGCAGGGCGTCAAAGACCTCGTCGAAATCCAGATGCCCCTGTCCGGGCGCCAGGCGGTTCGAATCGGCCAGATGGATGTATTTGACATACTGCCCGTACCGGACGAGCGCCTCCCCGATGCGGGCGTCTTCGATGTTCATGTGGAAGACGTCCGGCATGAGGCCGGCGTTCTCACAGCCGAGCTGCTTCAGGAGCCGCGCCCCTTGTTCGACGTTGTTCACGAAATTGATCTCGTACCGGTTGACCGGTTCGATGATGATGTCGACGCCCTTCTTCGCGGCATGCTCGCAGATCGGCGCCGCGGTCTCGCAGAACAGGGCCGACGCGTATGCTTCGTCCCGCCCCTCTTCGATGAAGCCGCGGACACGGCCGACGTTGACGAGGTGGCAATAATCCGCCGCGAGGTCGATCAGTTCGCGGAATACCGCGACGCACCGGTCGCGGACGGCTTTCTCCGGATGTGTGAAATACAGGTGATCTGCTGCGAAGACCTGCCCGGTCGATACGCAGCTGACTTCCATGCCGTTGTCGGAAAGGTACCTGTCAAGCGCGGACACGGAGATGTCGGAAGCAGAACGCAGCGCAAGCTCCACGCCGTCGTAACCGTACGCCTTCGCTTTCCTGATCGAATCCTCAAAGCCGCGCCAGACGACGAAAGCGCTCGGAAGCGCGTCCTTTCCCGCGACCGCTACCGATAGTTTCATGCGTCCTCTCCCTTCCAGGGCTCACCCGTGATCATCTCTTCTTCCGCGTCTGCGATCAGTCCCAGCGAGATCGCATGGCGTCCGCCTTCATACGCGGTCTTCAGCCAGACGTCCAGGATGTCGAAGGCTTCGAAATCGCCGGTGATCCGCCCGCCCAGGCACAGGACGTTCGAATCGTTGTGGGCGCGTGTCAGGCGTCCCATGTACGTGTCCGTGCAGAGAGAGGCACGGATGCCTTTGTACTTGTTGGCGGCGATGCTCATGCCGATGCCCGTCGAGCAGATCAGGATGCCGCGCCAGGCCTTTCCTTCCTGCACTGCCCTGCAGACCTTCGCCGCGTAGTACGGATAGCGGACGATGTCCGTTCCGTCCGTGCCGACGTTCACGACCGTATAGCCGCGGTCTTGAAGCCAGGCGACGATCTGGTTCTTCAGGACGGTCCCGCCGTGATCGTTGCCGATCCAGATCTTCTTCCCGCCGCCGGCATATTCGATATAGGCTTCCAGCGCTTTCCTCGCCTGCACGGCAGTCTCGACCGTCGTGAAAGGCGCGCCTTCGATGCTGATCCGTCCGTTCGGGACGGCTTCGGCATAGGCCTTGATGAGTTCCTTCTGGTGCGGGTTCTCCGGATCCGTCGGATAGCAGTTCCCGTGCAGCACGTCGATCGTATGCAGGTGCGACAGGTCATCGCCGTATTCGGTGATCGCGCTGATCGGATCGTCGGCGAAATACATCTGGTTGCCGTCCGCCATGACGCGGACGTTCGGCCGGTGCACGAGCCTGCAGACGGCCACGCCCTCCGCGATCGAATTGATGAAATTCGTGGAGGCGGGACGGATCGGCTCGATCGCGACGGTCATCGCGGGATAGGCCGCGGCCAGGTCGCCGATGTACTGCATCTGTTCCACGAACTGCTTCACGGCTTCTTCGCGCGGGAACCCCTCGGGGATCCGCCGCGGTCCGGAGCCGCCGACCGTGACCATTTTCACGCCCAGCGCGCCGAAGCGCCGGATCGCTTTCCCGATATATGCGAAGATCGCTTCCCGGTCCGCCTCTGGACCGACGACCTTCATGTCGCCCGGATAGAAAAAGTTGACGCTCTCGACCGGGATCGGGAACGTGTCCTTTTCTTCCAGCAGCCGCTGAAAGTCTTCCTCCTCCATCAGGGCAATGTCCGAGCCCTTCGGCTCGATGTAATCGAAACCGGCTTCCGCCACGTTACGGATGTTCTCAAGACCGGTGCAGATGCCAATACGCATGTTTTCCTCCCTTCCCCGGACACGGGGCTTTCTGCCTCTTCAGCAAGACAGTGTTTATACGATCTTCACGGGCTCGCCGTCGGAAAGCAGCGCCGCTTCGTACACTTTCATCATCTCCAGCGCGTCCTCGAGCGTCCCGATCTCGGGCTGCCGGTCCTCCAGCACGCAGTCGCAGAAATACCGGGTCTCATTGTAGAAGCCCTGCGTGAATTCCGCTTTGTTCTCCAGCGTCGCGAGGCAGTTCGAGGTATCCCAGACGATCGTGCCGTGGTCGAAACCCTCCGGCGCGTAGGTGTTCGTGTAGCGGTACACGAACGGAATGCCGCGGCGGAACGAGATCTTCGTGTCCTGGATATCCAGCTGCCAGTCGGTGCCGAAGGCCGCGTAGGATTCGACGTTCGGCTGCGGGCCGGAGGCCAGGTGGAGCGTGCCCATCACGCCGTTCCTGAACTTCAGGACGACCGCGCCGTATCCTTCGTCGTTCCGGATCGTCGTGACCTCGCCGACCGCTCCGCCGAGCGCCATCATATAGGCGAGCGGGTGCACGCCGTTCCGAAGCCAGTTCGGCGTGTCGTGCGTTTTCAGGATCTCCTCGCCGTTCCCCGGCACATTCATGTGATAGACGGCCAGCACGGACTTCAGCCCGCCGTACGTGTCGATGATCTCCTTCGCCTTGACGGTCGCCGGCATGAAGGCCTTCTTCAGGCCCACGACGACGATCTCGCCTTCGCGTCTTGCGTCCATGATCTGACGGACCTCGTCGGCCGTCGTGGAGATCGGCTTCTCGACCCAGACGTGCTTCCCGTTCTCGAGCGCCTCGATCGTGAGCGCCGGATGCAGCTTCGGGCCGACCGCGATGAAGACCGCTTCGATCTCCGGGGCCTCCCGGTACATTTCTTTCGTGTCCGTGAAAGCGCGGCAGGCGTACTGCGCCGCCGTCCTGACCGCAAGTTCCTCGTTGACGTCGCAGACCGCGACGAGCTTCACCGGCAGGAAATTCATGATCGGAAGGATGTTGCGGTAGCTGTGGGAGCCGACGCCGATCACGGCTGCCGGGATCCTCTTCTCAAATTCACGCTGATAACTCATTTGCACTCTCCTTTGCGAAGACACGGCGGACCGGCAGGACCCGGTCCTTTTTGCTTCGCGCCTTTAAAAAAGCGGCGCTTACAAAGCACCGCTTTCAATGATATTCGACCGGATCAGCCCTTCACGGCGCCCGCCGCGATGCCGCCGACCAGATGCTTCTGGACGTACGAGAACAGGATCAGCGTCGGTGCCACGGCGATCATGGCGCCTGCCGCCAGCGTTCCGTACCGGATCGTGAATTCGCTGACCATCAGCTTCAGGCCGACCGGCAGCGTCACCTTATTCTTTTCATTGATGAACATGAACGCGTACAGGAACTCGTTCCAGCAGGAAATGAACGCGTATGCCGCGACGGTCGCGATGCCCGGCTTCAGCAGCGGAAGCAGGATGTGGAACATCGTGCTGATGCGGCTGCAGCCGTCGATCTGGGCCGCTTCCTCGATCGTGTAGTCGATGCCGTGGATGAACGAACGCATCATGACGGCGTCATACGGGAAGCGGAACGTGATGTTCACGAGGACCAGGGCCCACAGGTTGTTCAGCATCTTCAGCTGGTTGAACAGCAGGTACATCGGGGACAGCAGCATCGCGCCCGGGATGAACTGCGTGCACAGCAGAAGCAGCATGTAGAAATTCTTGCCCTTGAACTGGTAGCGGTCCAGGGCGTAGCCCGTCATGATAGAGACCAGGACGATGCCGACGACGCCGGCAACGGCGATGATCGCGCTGTTCTTGAAATAGATGTTGAAATGGCTCGTCTCCCAGGCATCCACGTAGTTGTCCCAGGTGAATTCCTTCGGCCAGAAGGTAACGTCCTTCGAGAAGATCTCACCCATCCTCTTTCCGGAGTTCACGATGCACCAGTACAGCGGAAGGCAAATGAAGAACAGGAACAGCAGCAGCGCGAAGATGAACAGGACCTTGAAAAAGACTTTTTTGAACGTGATCTTCCGCATGGCTCAGTCCTCCTTCGCGTAGCCGGTCACAGCCAGGTAGATCGTTGCCCAGACCGCCAGGATGACGAACGCGATGACCGCGATCGCGGAGCCGTAACCGTAGTTGCCGTTCTTGGCAGCCAGGTTCGTCATGTACAGGGTCAGCGTCGTCGTCTTGTTCACCGGACCGCCGCCCGTCAGCGTGAAGATCAGGTCCACGTTATTGAATTCCCAGATGGAACGCAGCAGCGTCGTGAAGATGATCGCGTCCTTCAGGAGCGGGATCTTGATCAGGAAGATCTCCTGTGCGAGATTGCCGCCGTCCACGACGCAGGCTTCATGCAGATCGGGTGAAATGTTCTGCATGGCCGCGAGCAGCGTGATCGCGAAGAACGGTATGCCTCTCCAGACCTCCGCCAGGCTGGTCGACCAGAACGCAAGATTCAGGTCGCCGACCCAGGAGATGTTCTTCTGGATGGCACCCAGAGACTTCAGGAATGCATTCAGGAAGCCGGCCTGCTCATGGTAGATCAGGGACCAGAGCATGGACGTCAGCACGCCCGAGATGGCCCACGGGAAGAATACCAGGCAGCGGTAAACGCCGCGGCCGAAGAACTTCTGATCCAGCAGAAGCGCCAGCGACATGCCCAGGACCAGCTGGGCGGTCACCTGCGTCAGCACCCACTTCGCGGATGTGCCGAGGGATTTCAGGAAGATCGGGTCTTTCACGATCTTGCGGAAGTTTTCCAGACCGATGTAGCCTTTCTTTCTCAGGTTCGACATGTCGTAGTTCATCATCGCGTACCGGAAGATCGAGATCAGCGGATAGAACATGAACATGACGAGGAACAGCGTGCCCGGAAGAAGCAGCAGATATGGCATGGCGTTACGTATCGTCACGCGTTTTCGTTTGTTCAATTTTGAAGTACCCCCTTCCAAGAGAACCAAAAACCAAACTGCACATGATTACTTAACGTAAATTATATTAGATATATGACAAAAAAACAAGTGCTTTTGAGGAGAACGGGCCAAGCGGCATAAAAAAACGGCGCGGCGGTCAGTGCCGCAGCGCCGTTCTCTTTTTATTCCGTTTTCGTTCCGCGTCAGTACAGCTTCGCGCCGGCCGGGATGTGCGGATCCACCATCAGCAGGTGAAGCCGCTCCTCTTCTCCTTCCCTGTGCAGCGCCGAGATCAGCATGCCGCAGGACTCCAGGCCCATCATCGGGCGCGGCGGCAGGTTCACGATCGCGATGCAGGTCTTGCCCACGAGCTCTTCCGGCTCGTAATAGGCATGGATGCCCGACAGGATCGTGCGCTCCTTCCCCGTGCCGTCGTCGAGCGTGAACTTCAACAGCTTCTTCGACTTCGGAACGGCCTCGCAGGAAAGCACCTTCACCGCGCGGAAATCCGACTTCGAGAAGGTCTCGAAATCGACCGTGTCTTCAAACAGCGGTTCGATCACGACGTTCGAGAAGTCGATGACTTCTTCCGCGGGCGCATCCGTTTTGGCTGCCTGCGTGCCGGCGCTTTCGCCGGCTTCCTTCTCTTCCCGGCCTTCGCTTCCGGTCTTCAGGGTCTTCATCGTCGGGAACAGCA
>JAGDBR010000221.1 GCA_017958935.1 Lachnospiraceae bacterium
AGGGAACAGGCCGGAGGACGAACCGGTCCTCGAAGACGGGCCCGCGGCGGTCTTTTCGACGCTGCCCGTCAAGGCGATGGTCCGGGCCGTGAAGGATGCCGGCGTGCCGGCGCGTCTGTCGGACACGGCAGGTACGTTCGTCTGCAACGCGCTGATGTACGAGGTGCTCGCCGTCCTGCAGCAGGCCGGGAACACGATGCCCTGCGGCTTCATCCACGTGCCGTATCTGGACGGCCAGGTGCCCGGGAACACCGCGCCGTCGATCGCGCTTTCGGATGCCGTCAAAGGCATCGCGGCCGCCGTCGGCTGTCTTGCGGACCACGGCGAAGAAGAGATGAAGATCAAGGAGGAAGCCGGAATGGCGAAGATCAAACTGCTTGCCATGGATGTGGACGGAACGCTGACCGACGGACGGATGTTCATCGGGAACGACGGGGAGATCATGAAAGCGTTCAACGGAAAGGACGGCTACGGCATCGCGCATTTCCTGCCGGAAATGGGCGTCGTCCCGGTCATCATCACGGGGCGGAAGTCGAAGATCGTCGAGCACCGCGCGGCGGAGCTGCACATCACGGAGATCCATCAGGGGAAATCCCCGAAGCTTCCCGTGCTGCAGGAGATCGCCGAAAAATACGGCGCCTCGCCCGAGGAATGCGCGTTCATCGGCGACGACCTCAATGACGCCGCCTGCCTGCGGTTCTGCGGCTTCACGGGCTGCCCGTCGGATGCCGTCGACGAAGTGAAGGCCATGGTGGATTACGTCTGCGTGAAAGAGGGCGGCAGAGGCGCCGTCCGCGAATTCATCGAAGAGATCCGGAGAAGGAACGAAGCATAAGCCGGCCGGTCCCGGACCGTCCGGGAAAAGTCCGAAGGCATGAAAAAGTCCTCTGCGAAACGCAGAGGACTTTTTCTTTCGGGACCGCCGGGCCTTAATAGGTGAACCGGCAGACCTCCTTGTAGGAGTAGTCGAGATCGACGGTATAGGATTTTGTCCTGTTGCCGACGATCACCCGGACGAGGACCTTCGCGGGCCCCGGGGTCCGGTCGGTGTACATGTCGATATAAACGATGTATTCGCCGCGTTCGGGTTTCGTGAAGAAAATGTTCTCCACGGGATGCTCGACGAATTCGGAGACCTGCATGTCGACGTCCAGCTCGCCGCCGGCGCCGACCGGGTTCTCGTAGTAGATGACCTCGCCGCTCGGCGTGGCCACGTGCAGGTCGATGTCGTCTTTCGTGTCCCAGAGCATGGAGACCGTGATGACGCCCTTGCCCGCGCCGGCGTTCTTCAGCACCTCTTCGAGCATGCCGCCGGAAAGATCGTCGCCGAGGACATCGAACCCCGCGGCATTCGTGATCAGGACGACGGCCATCGCCGCGGCCGCGAACTGCAGCAGCAGGTTCTTCTTCCGTTTCAGCTGCTTCCAGAAGGTACGGAACTTGTTCTCCTCGCCTTCGGAAGAGGGGATGTCGGCCTCTTTGTATTCGTTTTGATGCAGCGGGATCTCGGGCACCGGAGGAATGTCGGCGGCGCCGCCCCTGAATTCCGAAGCGTCCGGGAATTCAGCGGAGCCCGCATCAAATTCCGGGACCCGGCTCCCCGAGGTTTCGAAGAATTCAGTTGTTTGCATGATGGACCACCACCTGCTGGAACGGGATCTCGATGCCGGCCTTGTCCAGACCGATCTTGATCTCACGGTTCATGAGACGGCTCGCGGAGAAGACCTTCGATTCATCGACGTGCGCGACGACGCGCAGGTTCACGGAGCTGGCGCCCAGCTCCTGAACGCCGACGTAGGTCGGAACGGTCGTGAAGGTGTCCGGATACTGCTCGGGCAGCTTCTCGAGGATCGCGTTCAGGACTTCCTCGGCCTTTTCCAGGTCCGCCGCGTAGGAGATCGGCGCGTCGACGACCGAAGCCGAGAGCGCCTTCGATTTGTTCAGGATGTTCCGGATGTCGGAGTTGTTGACGATCTTGACGTTGCCGCCGGCATCCTGGACGCAGGTCACGCGGATGCCGATCTTCGTGACGGTGCCGCGGAAGCCGTTGTACTCAATGATGTCGCCGACGTTGAACTCGTCCTCGAACACGAGGAAGAGGCCCGTGATGATGTCTTCGATCAGGCTCTCCGCCGCGAAGCCGATGATCAGGGCGATGATGCCGATGCTGGCGAAGATCGTGCTGAGGTTGATGCCGATCGCGGACAGGCCCCAGATGATGCCGATCAGCGTGA
>JAGDBR010000222.1 GCA_017958935.1 Lachnospiraceae bacterium
GTCGAGCCCGGCCGGGTCGCAGCCGTTGCGCCGAAGGTCGGATACGAATATCCGCTCGGCGATAAAGTGCGCATCTTCGTGCTGCGCGCCGCGACGGAAGGTGTCATCCCCGACGTACTGGGCATGGAAAAGAAGGATGCGCTCGATCTGCTCAATGAGCAGGGCTTCACAAGCGTGACTGTGAAAGACCGCGACGCCGAGACAAGTGCCGAGATTGGCCTGGTCATCGAGATCGAACCTTCGGTCGGCACCGAAGTCCCGCTGGCGGACGAAGTGATCCTGTACGTCGGCGTGAAGCCGGCCGAGACTTCGACCGAAGCGCCGTCCACGGAAGCGACGACGGAAGCTCCGACAGAGTCATCGACGGAGCCGCCGACGGAGCCTGTTGCCATGGCCACGATCCCGAATATTCTGTACAGCCTAGAAGAAAATGTCGCGGGATCGCTCAGCGCAGTCGGCTTCACTAACTTCAATCCAAAGGATGAATATGTGACGGATCCGGATCTGATCGGCGTCGTCGTCCGGGTGACCCCGGAAGTGGGATCGACGATCCCGGTAACGGATGAGATCGTCTATTATATCGGCAGGGAGCAGCCTTCTACCGAGGAAGCGTCCGAGCCTTCCCTTGACGCAGAACAGGGCGAAGCACCGGGCGAAGGCGGGAACTGAGCCCATGACCGGTAGGATCGTCAAAGGCATTGCCGGATTTTATTACGTGCAGTCCGCGGAAGGGCTTTTCGCCTGCAGGGCGAAGGGCATCTTCCGGACGGACGGCGTCAAACCGCTCGTAGGAGACAACGTCCTGTTCGACGTTGTCTCTTATGATGACCGGGAAGGAAACGTCACGGAGGTGCTGCCGGAGAAGAACCGGCTCATCCGTCCCGAGGTCGCGAACGTCGACCAGATCTTCCTGATCTTTTCGGGCAGCGTTCCCGCGCCGAATTACGAGATGCTGAACCGGTATCTCGTGACGGTGCACGATTACGGCGTCCCGGTCTGCCTCGTCGTCAACAAAACGGATCTCTGCACGCCGGAGGTGACGGAAGAGATCCGGAAGAATTATGAAGGCGCGCCGTACCCGATGTTCTTCGTTTCGGTCAGGACCGGGGAGGGCACGGAAGCGCTCGAAGAAGCCCTGAAAGGAAAGGTCACGGTGCTCGCCGGACCCTCCGGCGTCGGGAAGTCGTCGCTGGTCAACCACCTGTTTAGGGAGGAGCGGATGGAGACCGGGAGCCTTTCGGAGCGGATCGCGCGCGGCAAGAACACCACGCGCCACGCGGAACTGTTTGCGCTCGGCGATGACACGTTCATCTGCGACACGCCGGGCTTCACGGCGGTCGACGTAAAGGACATCGAACCCGAGAACCTGATCCTGTATTTCGACGAGCTCGTCCCGTATTCGCTGCGCTGCAGGTATTCGAACTGCGCGCACATGAAGGAAAAGGACTGCGCCGTCAAGCAGGCCGTCCGCGACGGCCTCGTCTCCAGGAGCCGGTACCTGGCTTACCGCTCGGTCCACACACTGCTGGAAGACGCGAAGAAGCATTGACATTCAACGCATGAAGAAACGTTTCCGGAACAAATGCATCCTGATCCTGACAGCCGCGGCGATCCTGCTCACGGCTGTTTCGTGCGGGAGCCTCCGGATCCGTTTCAGCGATGCGGAACGCGCGGTCTTCACCTGCGACAGCGTGACGCTGAACCATCAGGAAGTCAGCCTGATCGCGGCCCATTACGCCTCGCTCTTCAACCTGTATTACAGCGATCTTGCGGGGGAAGATTTCTGGGAGCGGAAGGCCGGCGGCGACATGACGTACGAGCAGTACGTGCTGCAGTACTACGTCCAGGACGAATGCAGGGCGCTCGCGGCGCTGAACGCGCTCTCGGAGCGCGGGAACGGCAGGATCCCGACCGCGGACATGGAGCGGCTCGAGGACGCCGCCGCGAAGACATATGCCGCCATGACCGAAGAAGAGAAGGCCTGGACGGGCGCCGGTGAAAAGGACGTGCTTTCCCTGCTGACGAAGTACCATGTGGCGCAGCAGATGATCGCCGAGATGCTCGCGGGCGAAAAGGTCGGCATCAGCGAGGAAGCTTCCCGCGTCGCGGACATCCAGGTCATCCGGATGACGGACCGGCTGGACGCGGAAGACGTGTATAACCGGATCCTCCGGAACGAGAACTTCCTGACGCTCGCGCGCGCGTTTTCCGTCGACGAGACGATCGACTATTCGGTGTCGAAATCGGATCTGGAGGAGCCGTTCAATACGGTCGTTTTCGCGATGGCAGAAGGCGATGTCAGCGAGCTGATCGAGCTGGACGGAAGCTTCTACATCATCCGCCTGACCAATTCCTACAATACGCTGCTGTCGATGAAGAACGGCGCGAACCTGCTGGCCCAGCAGAAATACGACTTCTGGTCCGAGGACCTCGAGGTCTTCATGCAGGACCATCCGGTCGGCGTCGTGCGGCAGAATTTCAGCGATATCCTGCCTTCGACCTTCACCGAGAAGGAAACATTTGCACTTTTCCGTTATTTTAATTAAAATCTTCTTGTCTTTTCCGTAAAACTTCTGTAAAATAAACTTCATATTTCCGGGGCGTATCCGGCATGCGGAACATATGGGCAGTTCATCGGCAGGGAAGCGTGCCGTTCTTTTATTGTCTGTTCTGGCGCTCGGAGGCCTGCTGCTTTCGAAACTGGAGAGAGTGCCGGAAGACCGCGGCGATGCGTTCACAGGCTATGAGACCGTTTTCACGCAGGCGGCCGGTCCGGGACCTGCAGGGCAGGAAAGCGGACGGCCGGCGGACGGGACGGACGCCGTTTCTTCGTCTGTTCAGTCCGAAACGCGCGGACCGGAGGAAGAGACCGTACGGACGCAGGCGGAAGACCCGCGGATCGATATCAATACCGCGGATCGCGAGACGCTGAAAAAGCTCCCGGGCATCGGGGACGTGAAGGCGGAAGCGATCATCGCATACAGAGAAGCACACGGGCCCTTTTCGGCGCCGGAAAAGCTGATGCTGGTCTACGGCATCGGCCGGAAAACGTTCGAGCGGCTGAAGGACCTGATCAGAGTATAGAGGTTGGCATGGCGAAGATTCTTGTTGTTGATGATGAAAAAATGATCGTGAAGGGCATCCGGTTCTCCCTGCTGCAGGAAGGCTGGGAAGTCGATGAGGCGTTTGACGGACTGGAGGGCCTGAACAAGGCGAAACAGACCGAATACGACACCGTCCTGCTGGACATCATGCTGCCCGAGATGGACGGCCTCGAGGTCTGCCGTTCGATCCGCGAATTCTCGAACATGCCGATCATCATGCTGACGGCGAAGGGCGACGACATGGATAAGATCATGGGGCTGGAGTACGGCGCCGACGATTATATCACGAAGCCTTTCAACATCCTCGAGGTGAAGGCCCGCATGAAGGCGATCATGCGCCGCAGCGTCAAGACGCTTCCCGAAGCGGCCGGCACCGAGAATTCCGTGATCGTGAACGGCGATCTGAAGCTGGACACCGAGAACGAGCGCGTTTTCGTCAAACAGAAGGAGATCAACGTGACCGCGAAGGAGTTCGACCTTCTGCAGCTTCTGGTCACGAATCCGAACAAGGTCTACAGCCGCGACAAGCTCCTGGA
>JAGDBR010000223.1 GCA_017958935.1 Lachnospiraceae bacterium
CGTTATCCGCTGTACTACATTAAGAAACTGGGCCTGCGCGTTTCGAAGTTGCAGGAAAGCGTCCTCGCCATCCGGCGGAAGGCGGCCGAGGAAAAATACAAAGACTATAATCTGACGGGCAAGTATATGACCCGCCGGATCGACGATAACACTTTTATCAATTTCGCGGACCTGATCCTCGGGGATCCGGAAGACGCGGCGTTCAACATTGCCCGGATCCGGAGCTCGCTCGCGATCATGAAGGACGGACAGGCCGTCTTCACGAATCTGGAAAAGGTCTATCTGTACCGTTACGTCTTCACGAAAGGCATCGAAGCGGAGGACCGCTTCCCGGTCAGCAAGGCGGCCGTCGGCAGGATCCCGGACAAAGACGTCCGGAACGCCGTGTTCGCCATGCTGAGCGACAGGGAGGATCCGGCCTACCGGAACAATTCCCTTTTCCGGGACAAGCTGCTGTGGATCGCGCGAAGCTACGCGGCAGCGGGCATTACCTACGCGGAGATCACGGACACGGCCCTCGTGAAGAAGGAGGCCGCGGCACACGTGCTCTCGGAGGTGCATGCCGTCATGCCGGCCGTGACGGCGGAGACCGGGGTGACGCTTCGGTTCCTGGCCGGCATCCGGCGCATCCCGCTGACGATCATCCGGCACAAGGCCGCCCCGGCGGACTATTTCCGCGAGAATCTGTCGGTACTGCGCGCGGTGTCGTCCGATCCGTACGTCGCCGGCAGCGACATCATCGGCGAAGAGATCAATGACATCCGGGACCTGAAGCCCGTGATCCGGGAGATCGTCGGCATCGCGGCAGAGCAGCCGGGCTTCGTCGTCCGGATCCATGCGGGCGAGAACGACAGTCTGCGCGACAACGTCGTCAACAGCGTCCGCTGCGTGAAGGAATCGCTTCTGCCCGGACAGAAGATGCCGCGCATCCGGATCGGGCACGGCCTCTATACGGCGAATCTGAAGTCGGCGAAGGGGAAGGCGCTCATCCGGGAGCTGCTGGAATCGGACGCGGTGCTGGAATTCCAGATCACGTCGAACGTCCGCCTGAACAACCTGAGCGTCATGGAGAAGCATCCGCTCCGGACGTACCTGCGTGCCGGCGTGCGCTGCGTGCAGGGCACGGACGGAGGCGCGCTCTACGGCACGGATTCGATCGACGAACAGCTGGCGCTTGAGAAAATGCTCGGACTCAGCCTGGAGGAACTCTGCAGGATGCGGACTTGCGAAGAAGCGGTGCGCACGGAGAGCCTGCGGGACATGGAAAGGAAGCAGGCGGAATTCCGGCCGTCCTGCGGCATCGAAGAATACTACAACGAAAAGATCGAAGCGGCGGCGTCTTCCGCCTATGAAGACCTGCCGGAGGACCGGCGGAAAAACGCGGCGGCGCTTCTGGCCGACCGCATCGAGGTCACGCCCGAAAACCTGTATCCGATCGTGCTCTGCGGGGGAAGCTTCAACAACGACGCCCGTACGACGACGGTGCGGGAGAGCGGGCGGAAGCTCATTGACGGGCTGCTGGAGAGCTGCGACCCGCAGAAGCATTTCTTCGTCGTCGGGCACAGGATCAGCGGATACGAGCGGTATCTCATTGAACGGAATGCCGGCCGGTTCGCGGTCTACGCGTTCGTGCCCGCGCTGCTTTCCGCGCCGGCGATCCGGCGGATCCGGGAGAGCAATGTGCGGGTCCGCGTGGCGATCGAAGCGGAGGCGATGGGCGTCTACAAGAGCATTTCCTACGAGATCTTCAAGCGCCGGGAGTCGACGCTGATCGCGCTCGACGGCAACAGTGCCGGCGTGAATCTGATCCAGGAAGCGAAGAACGCGAAATATAAGTGCAGCATCTACGTCAGCAGCCGCGCGCGCGTCCTGCGGAGCAAGGCGGAATCCTTGGAAGGTTACGTGACGCTGATCCCGGAAGACGGGACGTTCTCGGTCCCGATCCCCGGCGCGTCCGGCCCACAGGCGGAAGCGCAGCAGGGCAGCGGATCCCGGGACTGAGCGTTGCGGCAGGAAAAGGATCCGGAAATGGAACTGATTCGGACAAACAACAGAAGCGAATGGCGGGCATGGCTTGCGGCGCATTACAAAACGTCCGGCGAGGTCTGGTTCGTCTTTCCGGTGACGGCAGCCGGGGAAGAAAGCCTGTCGTATAACGATGCCGTGGAAGAGGCCCTGTGCTTCGGCTGGATCGACAGCACGAACCGGAGGCTGGACGACTTGCACTGCATCCGGCGCTTCACGCCGCGAAAAAAAGGGAGCACGTATTCGCGGGCAAACATCGAGCGGCTGGTCTGGCTCGACGGGCAGGGACTGATCTGCCCGGAGATCCGCGAGAGCGTTCTGCCGGTCATCCGGGCGCCGTTCGTGTTCCCGGAAGACATTCTGGAAACCCTGCGTTCGGATGCGGCGGTCTGGGAGAATTACAGCCGGTTCCCGGAACCGTACAAACGCATCCGGGTCGCCTATATCGAGGCCGCGCGGAAGCGGCCGGCGGAATTCCGGAAGCGTTTGGAGACCTTCGTGGAGAAGACGCGGCGGAACAAGCGGATCATGGGCTACGGCGGGATCGAAAAGTATTACGGGAACGATGCGGGACCGGAAAATGAAACCGTAACGGAAGCAGAGACCGGAAC
>JAGDBR010000224.1 GCA_017958935.1 Lachnospiraceae bacterium
CGAAATGCGCGCAATGACAGGCGCCGCACCGGTCCCGGTGCCGCCGCCCCTGCCGCAGGTCACGAACACCATGTCCGCGCCCTTGATCAGTTCGGCGATCTCTTCCGCGCTCTCTTCCGCAGCCTTCTCGCCCTTGACGGGATCCGCGCCGGCGCCGAGACCCTTCGTCAGCTTCTCGCCGATCTGAAGGACCGTGGCCGCCTTGCACAGAAGCAGGGACTGCTTATCCGTATTGACACCGATGAATTCCACACCGGAGACATTCTCTTCGACCATGCGGTTGACGGCATTGTTGCCGGCACCGCCGATACCGACGACGACCAGATGCGCGCCGGACTGAACCTCATTTAACTTAAATTCCATCGGGGAACCCCCTCCCATAAATACGCTAGTAAAAAATATACACGAAAGGAAAATAAAAATCAATACGGTTTAGGGAAATCTTTTTATTTTAGCACCTCAAAATAAAAGTATGGTTTTTCGGTCTTTCCGTCGTAGTCTTCCATATGCAGGATCCCTTTCAGACCCTCGTATTTCGGCAGCTGGTACACGATTTCCGACAGTTTTCCGGACAGATTCTCCGTCGTGCCGATCCGAACCTCGACGTCCTTGAAGAACAGGCTGTAGGTACGGTATTCGCAGCGGATGCCTGATGGCTTCAGCCCTTTTCCGGAAGCCTCCTTCGCGACGGAAAGCGCGTCCAGCAGCGCATCCGGATCGTCGGTCGACGGGAAAGAAAAATCGGCATAATCCGTAAAGAATGTGCCGTCCAGCCACAGAAGCTCCGCGTCGGCGACCGGCAGGCTGCCGACCACGATGCCGCTCTCGTTCAGAAAGACGTAATTCTCCCGGAACAGGACCTGTGCGACCGGTTTCGATTCGATGACTTTCACGGCCGCGGACTGCAGGCCCGTCAGCGAGACGCGGATGCTTTCGAAGGCGCCGTCGTTCGGAACGCCCGCGACCATCCTGTAGAGAATGGTCGAAAGCCGGTAGTCATCCTCTTCCCGGAAGACCTTCGAGATCACGATGTCGTCGTTGCAGTAGCGGTTTCCGCTCACCGTGATGTGCTCTGCCTTCAGTAGATAGGCGCCGACCATCACGCCGCCGGCGATGAGGATCAGCAGGATCAGGACGAGCAGGCCCCGCGGCATCCGTCTCGGCTGCCGCCCGTCGGATGCTCCCCGGAGCTCTTCTCCTTCATATTCGGCTGTAAAGCGGAACAGTCCGGCCATCTTCTCTTCCCTTGAAACGTCGGGCGCGGTACCGCGCGGGCGCCGTTTACAGCGCGTTCACGAGCGCCTTGAAAATGTCGCCGCGCTCTTCATAGTTCCTGAACATCCCCCAGCTTGCACAGGCCGGTGACAGCAGGACCGCCTCGCCCGGAAGGGCTTTTCCGGCAGCTTCCCGGACCGCTTCTTCCATTGAATCCACGAAGACGATATTGGCGAAGCCGTGCGCGCGGGCGCATTCCGCGATCTTCGGCGCGGTGACGCCCATCAGGATCAGTTCCTTGATCTTGCCGTTGAAGGACGCGATCCATTCGTCGTAGTCGGAACCCTTGTCGTAGCCGCCGCCGATCAGATACGTCGGCGAAGTCATCGCCTTCACGCCCTGGATCGCCGCGTCCGGGTTCGTTCCCTTCGAATCATTGTAATAGCGGACGCCGTTCACGGTGCGCACATATTCGATCCGGTGCGGGACCGCCAGGAAATCACGGCAGACGGACAGGACCGTCTCTTCCGGCACGCCCATGGCTTCCGTGACGGCGATCGCCGCCAGGATGTTCTCGTAATTGCACTGGCCGACAAGGTGCACTTCGTCCGTACGGATCAGCGCCTTCGTCTGTCCATGCGACGCTTTGTACAGGGTATCGCCCTGCAAATAATAGCCGTCCTGAAGGACCTGTGTCCCGGAGAACCAGATCACCTGCGGCGCGATGCCGGAGCATCCGAAAGCCGAAAGCCGCGGATCGTCCGCGTTCAGCACGCAGAAATCCGAAGCCTCCTGGTTCATCGTGACCCGTTCCTTGACTTCGGCGTAGCATTCCATCGTATGGTGCCGGTTCAGATGGTCCGGCGTGATGTTCAGGATCGCGGACACGTGGGGCCGGAACGAATGGACCGTTTCCAGCTGGAAGGAGGACAGCTCGATCGTCGTGACCGAATCCTCCGACGTTTTCAGGACTTCCTTCGCGTAAGGCACGCCGATGTTGCCCACCGTGAACGCCTTGCCTTCGCCGAGGTGCGCCTTCATGATGTCCCCGACCAGCGTGGTCGTCGTGGTCTTCCCGTTCGTGCCGGTGATGCCGATCACGGTGCCCTTTTCGTAAAGGTACGCCGCCTCGATCTCCGAACGGATCCCGATCCCGGCGTCCTTCAGCGCGCACGCCAGAGGGGAATCCAGCGGGATGCCCGGGCTGATGATGCAGTAGGAAACGCGCGAAAGCAGGTCCGCGTCCGGCCCGCCTAAATAGATCTCGCACGGACGGACCAGCTGTTCCGTCAGTTTTTCACGGTCCAGCGCCGTGTTCCCGTCGTACAGGATCACGTCTTCGCCCTGCGACAGCATGAGATTCGCCGCCTGGATGCCGGACAGGCCGCAGCCTGCGATCAGAATCTTTTTCTCCATCTTCCCTCTCCTGCCGTCAGACCGCGAGCGAAACCAGGCACAGGAGCAGCGTCACGATCGTGAACATCGTCACGATCTGCGTCTCCGAATAGCCCGAAAGTTCGAAATGATGGTGGATCGGCGCCATCTTGAAGATCCGCTTTCCGTGCGTCAGTTTGAAATAACCGACCTGCAGGATCACCGACAGCACCTCGATGAGATAGATCAGCCCGAAGATCAGGATGAACCAGCCCATCCGCAGCATGATCGCGGTGGACGCGACGAAGCCGCCGAGCGCGAGCGATCCGGTGTCGCCCATGAAGACCTTCGCCGGATACGCGTTGAAGAACAGAAAGCCCATCAGGCCGCCGGCGACGGCGCCCGACAGAACGGCCAGCGCTTCATTGCCGGCGTTCAGCGAGACCGTCATCAAAAACAGTGCGACGACCGTCGTGATGCTCCCGCACAGCCCGTCCAGGCCGTCGGAGAAATTGACGCCGTTATCGGTCCCGAGGACCGCGACGATCACGAACGGCACGTACAGCCAGCCCATGTCCCATTCTTTTCCGCCCGTGA
>JAGDBR010000225.1 GCA_017958935.1 Lachnospiraceae bacterium
CGAGGACGTAGTCGGCGCATCTGCCGACGACGACGGCGGAGTTCTCACCGTCGGCGATCTTTTTGATTATCGACGACTGGATCGCGAAGATCTTGTCGTTCAGCGGGAGATTGATATGCGAGAGCGCGTCGCCGGCGATCGGTCTGCCGATGAAAACAGCGCCGTGGATACCGGCGCTGTCTTTTAGGATCCTATCCTTACGACAGGAGCATCTTGTCGTTTGCCTCGCCCTCGGGGGACAGCCTCGTGAACTGCTCGAGAAGGTCCGCGACCGTCAGCCGCTTTTTCTCTTCGCCGGAGACGTCCAGAATGATGCGTCCCGCGTCCATCATGATCAGGCGGTTGCCGTGCGCGATCGCGTCTTTCATGTTATGCGTGATCATGAGCGTCGTCAGGTGGTTTTCCGAGACGATGCGGTCGCTGATCTCCAGGACCTTCGCGGCCGTCTTCGGATCCAGAGCCGCCGTATGCTCGTCAAGGAGGAGGAGCGAAGGCTTCCGGATCGTTGCCATGAGGAGCGTCAGCGCCTGCCGCTGCCCGCCGGAAAGGAGTCCGACCTTCGTCGTCATCCGGTCCTCCAGGCCAAGTCCGAGCGTCGACAGCATTTCACGGTAATGCGCCCGGTCCGCCTTCGTAATGCCCCAGCGAAGGCCGCGGCGCTGTCCGCGGCGCGCCGCGAGCGCGATGTTCTCTTCGATCTGCATCGTCGGCGCGGTGCCCATCATCGGATCCTGGAAAACGCGGCCGAGGAAGGCGGCGCGCTTATACTCCGGGAGCTTCGTCAGGTCCTGCCCGTCGAGGAAGATCCTGCCCCCGTCGACCGGGAACGTGCCCGCGATCGCATTCAAAAGAGTCGACTTGCCGGCGCCGTTGCCGCCGATGACGGTCACAAACTCGCCGTCCTCAAGCGTCAGCGACAGTTTGTCGAGCGCGAGCTTTTCGTTGACCGTGCCCGCGTTGAACGTCTTGGAGATCTCACGGACTTCAAGCATGGCCCGCACCTCCCTTCGCCTTGCCCTTCGCGAACTTCTTCTTAAAATACGGGATCGCCAGGAACACCGCGACGACGATCGCCGTAAAGAGCTTTAAGTCGTTCGTCGAGAAGAACGGCAGCTGCAGCACGATCTGTATCACGAAGTAATAAATGACCGCGCCGATCACGACGCCGAGAAGCTTCAGCGCAAAGTTCTTGAAGAGCTTGTCGAACAGCACCTCGCCGATGATGACGGCCGCCAGGCCGATGACGATCGCGCCGCGGCCCATGTTGATGTCCGCGAAGCCCTGATACTGCGAAAGCAGCGCGCCGGACAGCGCCACAAGGCCGTTGGACAGCATTAAGCCGAGCACGATGTTCTTGTTCGTATTGATGCCCTGCGCTCTCGCCATGTGCCGGTTCGTGCCGGTCGCGCGGATCGAGGCGCCGAGCTCCGTACCGAACAGCCAGTACAGAATGGCGATGATCACCAGAAGGAACGCGATCAGAAGCAGGATCGGGTTCCGGAAACTGAATTCGTGCACGTAGCGCTGCGAGAGCAGCAGGTTGTATTTCGTCACGCTGATCGCCTGGTTCGCGGCCGAGCCCATGATCCTTAAGTTGATCGAATACAGCATCAGCTGCGTC
>JAGDBR010000226.1 GCA_017958935.1 Lachnospiraceae bacterium
GGGAACTGCGTCACGTCGACTGCACCATCGGTCAGGTAGGTCTCAGCGTTGTTCGCGCTGAGCGTCGTGTAGGTGTTGTAGGTGCCCAGGAAGTAGTCCGCGGTGAGATCTCCTTCGGTTTCGCCGCTGATGGTCGTGCCGCCCGCTGTCGTGAGAACATCCAGCGTGCAGTTCGCGTCGAACTCGATCGTGGACTTACTATTCTTATCGACGTAATTCTTCAGCGTGCCGGTGACCGTGATGACGTCGCCGACCGCGAGGTTCTTGATCGCCGTCTCCATGCCCACGACGTTCGGATTGGCCTTCATCCGGAAGCACTGGATCGGCTTCTCGGTTCGGTTCTCGACCACGATCGTGACCGTAATGTTGCCGTAGTCCTCACTATAAGCCGTGTTGATCGCCGTGACGGTGCCCGTCAGCGTCCGAGCGCCGGAAAGGGCCTTGCCGCCCTCCAGAGCATACGCCGCGTCCACGATCTCTTCCGGCGTCATATCGCCCTCGACCGACTGGGAGATCGTCGCGATCAGCGTCTGGAATGCCTCGTCGTAGGTGTACGGGTTCACAGCGACTTCCGTGATGCCCGCGCGGGCAGTGCCGTCCTGCATCGCGATCGTGATGTACTGCTTGTTGCTGTTCGCATCGAAGAAGTAGAGGTTCAGTCCGCCATCGACGGATTCCACATAGACGTCCACCGCTTCCGCAATGTTCTCGGTGGTGGCGAGCCAATAATCCTTGTCGCCGGTCGTGCCGTTGAAGTACAGAACCTTGCCCGCGGTCTTCTGATCCACGACCAGTTTGTAGGCCTTTTCGGGTTCAGGCTGTACGAACGTGAGTTCGTCGGTTTCTTCGCCCTCTCCGCCCTGGCCGGAGCCGTCGGAGACGAGGAACTGCGCCGGGAACTGCGAAACGTCGTAAGCGCCTTCCGCGGTCAGGAAGGACACCTCGCTCGCGCTGAACGTGTTGTACTCGTTGTAGGTGCCGAGATACATCGGCGAGCCTTCGATCGACGCGAACAAGGTCTTGTACGTATTGTCGATCGTGAAGACCGTCGAACCCTCTGCCGTGAGGGAGATCTTCGCTTTCTGGTGGCCGCTCTTGTCCTTGCCGTTCGCCGTCAGCGTGACGTACTTCTTCACGCCTGTGCTCTCGGTGAAATACAGGAAGTAGCCGCCGTTCGTCTCTTCCAGATAGACGTCCGCGCCGCTTGCTTCGGTTTCGACGGTCGTGAGGAACCCGCTGCCGTTGATTGCGCCGTCGAAATACAGGGCTTTCTTCAGTTTCTGCTGCGCGATCGCCATCTTGTAAGGCTTGCCGGCTTCCGGAATGACGCTGTTCAGAACGATCTTGTCCGAATCGCCGCTTTCGCCGCCGCCCTGACCCGGAACGACACTCACGAGTTTGGAACCCGCGTCGAATTCGATGGTGGAATTGCCGTTCGTTCCGACATAATTCTTAATGAGACCGGTTACCGTAATGGTATCGCCGACTTTGATGGTATCTGCGCCCGCACCTTTAATACGGTAGCAGTAGATCGGCTTGTCGGTCTTTCCGTTGACCACGATCGTGACCGAAACGTTCTGGTAGCCGGCATCATAGGCGGTATTGACCTTCGTGATAACGCCCGTCAATGTCTGATCGCCTACGAGGGATTCATTGGCGCCGAGCGCGTAAGCCGCGTCCACGATCTGGTCCTGCGTGCCGTAGTTCACGACCGCGCCGACGGCCACGATCTCGACGAGCTGGCAGCCCGCGTCAAATTCGATGGTGCCCTGATAATTCTTCAGAATACCACTGACTTTAATCGTATCGCCAACCTTCAGGGTCTCCACTCCGGTGCCCTTCATACGGTAGCACTGGATGTCCTTGCCCTGGCAGCTGATGATGACCGTGATGTTGCCGAAGCTCGCATCATAAGCGGTCTTCACTTTCGTGATCTTGCCGGTCAGGGTCTGATTGGAGGACAGGGAGTCGCCGTCCGCAAGCGCATACGCAGCAGCAACAATCTCTGCCTCGGAGCCGTAAACGACTTCCGGCTCGGCTTCGCCGACTTCGACGATCTCGAGGAGTTTGCAGCCCGCCGTGAATTCGATCTTCGACTTGCCGCTCTTCGAATCGACGTAGTTCGTCAGGATGCCGCTGACCTTGATGACGTCGTTCTTCTTGATGGTGTCCGCGCCTTCGCCCTTCAGACGGTAGCA
>JAGDBR010000227.1 GCA_017958935.1 Lachnospiraceae bacterium
CGAGCGGACTGTCGTCAAAGCACAGCTGCAGCGTATGTTCGTCGGGCACATTGAAGGTGCACTTCCGGAGCATGCCTCTGTACATCGGGTTCTCTTCCCCGAGCTCTTCGACCAGGCTGTCCCGGTATTCCTCAACGATCGAATCCAGCGTATAGCTGCCAGGAAGCGAAAAATGCGGAATCAGCCGCACTTTCCACGTTTCGTCCGGATACTGCCGCGCGATATCTTTTTCGATGCGTCTGAAAGACGCACGGTCCACGAGCCTGGAAACGTCCGTGTAAACGTTCAGCATGCTGCGGTCTTTCGAAAACGCCAGCCTCGTGACGGTAATGAAAGACAGGATGCCGTCCTGCACGGCGGTCTTCAGTTCGGGGAACACCTCTTTAAAGGGTTTCGGTTCGGTCATGATCGAAAAGGTCCTTTATCGAAAAAACGGGCAGACAACAGGGTCCGCCCGTTGTGGAAAACGTGATGAATTACTCTTCCCTGTCGAACAGGGCGTCAATGAACTCGTCCGGATCGAACTTCTGCAGGTCGTCGATCCCCTCGCCGACGCCGATGAACTTGACCGGGACGTGGAGTTCGGACGCGATCGCGATGGCCACGCCGCCCTTCGCCGAGCCGTCCATCTTCGTCAGGACGATGCCGGTGATGTCGCTGACTTCCATGAACTGCTTCGCCTGGTTCAGCGCGTTCTGGCCGGTCGTGGAATCCAGGACCAGCAGGTTCTCGCGGACGCAGCCCGGGGCGTTGTTCGTGATGATGCGGTCCATCTTCTTCAGTTCTTCCATCAGGTTCTTTTTATTGTGCAGCCGCCCGGCCGTATCGACGAGCAGCAGGTCCGCGCCGCGCGATTTCGCGCTCTGCACCGCGTCGAACACGACGGCCGACGGGTCGGAGCCCTCGTTCTGGGCGATCATCGGGACGCTGGCCCGGTCCGCCCATTCGCGCAGCTGGTCGATCGCGGCGGCGCGGAAGGTGTCCGCGGCGGCGATCATGACACGTCTGCCGTTTTCACGGTACAGGTGCGCGAGTTTCCCGATCGAGGTCGTCTTGCCGACGCCGTTCACGCCGATGACGAACACGACGGCCGGAGATTCTTCGAACGCGTACGCGTCCTCCGGCAGCGCCATCATGTCCTTCAGCACGTCGATGACGATCTCCCTGCAGTCGCCGGGATGCATCAGATGACGGCGTTCGACCTCTTCACGCAGCCGGCCGATCAGTTCTTCGGTCGTCCGGACGCCGAGATCGCCGGTCAGAAAGATCTCTTCGAGTTCTTCGTAAAAATCCTCGTCGATCGAGGAAACGCCCATGAAGACGGATTCCAGGCCGTTGACGAGTTTGTCGTGGGTCTTCGAAAGCCCCGACTTCAGTCTTTGAAAAAAGCTTTTTTCAGCCATGTCACGCCTCCAGTTCGTTTTCCACAAGGCTCACGGAGACCAGCGTCGAAACGCCCTTCTCCTGCATCGTGATGCCGTACAGACGGTCGGACGCGACCATCGTGCCGCGGCGGTGCGTGATGACGATGAACTGCGTGTTCCCGGTCAGTTTCCTGAGATATCCGGTGAAACGGCCGACGTTCGAATCGTCCAGCGCCGCTTCGATCTCGTCGAGGATGCAGAACGGCGAAGGCTTCAGATTCTGGATCGCGAAGATCAGCGCGATCGCGGACAGCGCCTTCTCGCCGCCGGACAGCTGCATCATGTTCTGCAGCTTCTTTCCGGGCGGCTGCGAAATGATCGTGATGTCCGCGTCGATGATGTCCATGTCCGGATCCAGCTCGATCATGCCCTGACCGCCGCCGAACAGCTCCTTGAAGACCTTGTCGTATTCGGCGCGGATCTGCGCCAGCTTTTCGGTGAAAGTCTCGCGCATGCCGCGGTCGAGGTCGTCGATGATGCCGGTCAGGTTCTTCTCGGCTTCGAGGAGGTCCTGATGCTGGGCGCTCATGAATTCATAGCGCTCGGACACTTCCGCGTAGGATTCGATAGCGTTCACGTTCACGTTGCCGAGGCCCTTGATGTCGCTCTTCAGTTCGTTCGCGTGCTTGCGGATCTGCGCGGGCGTCAGCTCGTCCAGCGAATCGTCGTGGAAACGCTTCGCTTCCGACGGCGTCAGCGTATATTCGTGCCAGAGATAATCGGTCAGGCTGTCCAGCCGTTCTTCCAGACGCTCTTTCTGCATCTGGAGCCGGACTTCTTCCTTCGACAGGTCGTTGACCGCTTCCGACAGTTCTTCCTGCCGGTCGAAGAATTCCTTCTGCTTCGCGGCGAGCGCCTCGCGCTCTTCGGTCAGCGTCTTCAGCGTCTGATCGAAGCCGGAGGACAGATCGGCCATCTCCTTCAGTTTCTCTTCGAGGCCGGCGATCTCCGTCCGGTGCGCCTCAATGGCTTCGCCGGCGTTCTCGATCATCTCGTTCAGACGGACCGCGTCTTCCACGGAATGTTCGATCTCGGACTTCAGACGCTGCGCGTCGTTCCTGCCGAATTCGATCGTCTGCTCCAGCTGTGCCAGTTCCAGCTTCAGTGCGTCGACTTCCTTCCGGAGCGGCGCACGCTCGTTCAG